>CAIMFE010000051.1 GCA_903840235.1 uncultured Opitutia bacterium
AACCCGCTAAAGAAATAAGACTCGGCCCACAAAAGCCCTACGACGTGATTGTCTGTGGGGCTGGCCATGCTGGAGTTGAGGCCGCATTAGCAGCTTCGCGCATGGGTGTGGATGTTTTATTACTCAGCGGAAACATTGATACCATTGCTCAAATGAGCTGCAACCCCGCCATTGGGGGCCAGGCCAAAGGTCATATTGTCCGCGAAATCGACGCCTTGGGTGGTGAAATGGGAATCACCGCCGACGTAACCGGAATCCAATGGCGCCTGCTTAATTCTTCTAAGGGCCCTGCCGTCCAGGCCCCCCGCGCCCAGTGCGATAAAAAAGCCTATCAGTTCCGCCTCAAGCACCGCTGCGAACTTCAGCCCGGACTTACCATTTTCCAGGCCATGGTCACCGGCTTAATCTTTGATCACGGCAAAGTTGTCGGCGTAAACACCAACCTAGATTTATCCTTCTACTCTAAAACTGTGGTCGTCACGACGGGCACATTCTTAAGAGGTTTAATGCACATCGGTTCCAACAAAACCGAGGGAGGAAGATTGGGTGACTTTAGTTCTAAGTCGTTGTCCAGCAGTTTCTTAGATGCTGGTATCGAACTACAAAGACTCAAGACTGGCACCCCTCCCAGAATCCTTGGAAGCTCGATTGATTTCTCACAATGCGAGGAGCAGGCGGGCGACGAGTCCCCTACTCTTTTTGCATTCCATGACACGCGCCAAGATGGCGACTTGTTCCACGTGGAACACTCTGGTCAAACCCTCCCCGGCTGGACTCCTGGTTCCAACCAAGTCTCCTGCTGGATGACCCAGGCTACTGGCTTAACCGGAAAGATTGTCCAAGAAAACCTCCACCGCTCTCCCCTTTATGGCGGCGAGATCAAAGGCGTCGGTCCACGCTATTGCCCTTCGATTGAAGATAAGTTTGTTAAGTTCTCCGAAAAAGAAAGCCATAAGCTCTTTTTGGAGCCTGAAGGTCGAAATACCAACGAATGGTACATCAATGGGCTTTCGACATCATTACCATTCGAGGTTCAACTTGAAATGCTTCATTCGATCGCGGGCCTAGAAAAAGCCGTGATGTTAAGACCAGCTTATGCCGTCGAATACGACTTTGCGCCACCGACCCAGCTTTATCCAACCTTGGAGTCCAAGAAGGTTCAGGGATTATTCTTTGCGGGCCAGATCAATGGTACGTCAGGATATGAAGAAGCTGGCGCCCAGGGTTTAGTAGCCGGTGTAAACGCGGCAGCGGTTTGTAAGGGTTTGACTCCCATGGTGATAGGACGAGACGAGGCCTATATTGGCGTCTTAATCGACGACCTGGTAACCAAAGGTACCCAGGAGCCTTACCGCATGTTTACAAGCCGGGCCGAATACAGACTTTTATTTAATCATGGTAGTGCCGAACTAAGGCTTAACTCTAAAGTCTCTAACTACGGTCTAGTAAGCCCCGAGCGCTTGGGCCGCATTCAGCATAAGGTTGAAAGGGTGAACCACTGGGTAGAATACATGGAGAAGATTAATATAGCAGGGGGTATAGCCGGGGACGTCTTACGGAGAAACATTGATAGCACGCCCGATGATCTGCCGCCTTCATTTAATGCAGAAACGCCCGAGGTAAGGGCAGAGGTGCTTTATCGGGTTAAATATAAGGGCTATTTAAGCAGGGAACTAAGATCCGCGCGTAAGCTTCATGATCTTGATAATTTCAAGGTTCCGGCGGGGTTTGATTTCCTAAAGGCGTACGGATTGAGCAATGAAGCCCGACAAAAGCTTGTGGCGGTGAATCCGATAAACCTAGGGCAGGCCAGTAGAATCAGCGGGGTTAACCCGGCTGATATATCGCTGCTCATGGTTTTATTTAGGGCTCACGGTTCTTAATTTTAAATAGGGTGTTCCACGTGGAACTTTTTATTTAAGTTGTTCTAAATAAACAACTTAAGTGTTTTTATGGGTCGTGTAACAAGTTTGACATAATTGTCTTTATTTTCTGGATAAATTCTTGGGCTCTGGTTTATTCGAGTTATGTCCAACCAAGACACCGAGCACATGAAGAGAATTTTTGTGGTCGATGATGAGGTCGATGTCACCGAGCTTTTGGAATATAAATTAAAGCAGGCCGGCTATGCGGTGCGTGCCATCAACGACCCGCTGCGCACGATCGGTTTAGCGAGAGACCTTCGTCCTGATTTAATTATTTTGGATATGATGATGCCTGATCTTTCGGGGGTTCAACTTTTACGAATGATTCGCGGAGATGGAGTGCTGCAAGATATTCCAATTATTTTCCTCACCGCTAAAGGTGATATCACCGACAAGGTTAAAGGCTTAGAATCCGGCGCCGATGATTTCATGACCAAACCGTTTGATGCGCGCGAACTTCTTCTGCGGGTTAAATCTCTTCTCCGTCGCGCTAAATCAGCAGCCGCCAAACCTTCAACGCGACTAAGCGCTGGTGGTTTATTAATGGACATCGAGAAGCATGAAGTGACCGCGGATGGCAGCGTAGTAGATCTCACCGCCACCGAATTTAAACTTCTGCGTATTTTATTAGATCGTAAGGGTAGGGTACAATCACGTGAAGAATTGTTGGCTGATGTTTGGAATTATTCGCCCGATTTAGAAACACGGACGGTGGACACTCACGTTCGTCGCTTGCGCGAAAAATTAGGCGCAGCCGGAGATACTATTGAAACGATTCGCGGGGTCGGTTATCGTATTTCAAATTAAATGAGATGAGCACGCTCCCTTGGATTTTATTGGGGCTCAGTTTTGTTTTTTTGATCTATGTTTTTTTAGTGTTAGATGACTTGGTGCGGTGGGCTCGTCGGGCTATTTTACAAAATAATTTTGATAGCCGCCCGGCGGGGTGGTTGGTTTCGTGGTTTGGTTTCAATGACCTTTATCACGCGATTGAAGGCAAATCGCTGACCGAGGGTGAAATCAGTTTAGCGGCTTCAAAGCGTATTGAAACACTGCTTTCACCGCTCACTGACGCCGTGTTGGTGGTGGACGCTAAAGATTTACTTCGTCTGGCAAACCCAGCTGCGAAAGAATTATTTAATATTAGAGAAGATGAATTAGGCGCATCGTTTATTCCTTTGGTTAAGAGCGCGGAGTTTATTGATTTGGTGCGTCGCGTGCGCAAAGAGGGTGGGGCGAGTTCCACCATTTTATTACATCGTTCACCCCTGGCCGATGCATGGGTGCAAGCTTCAGGAGCGCAAACCGATCCCGAGGCCTTCGGTGAGGGTGCGGTTATTTTCGTTTTAACCGAAGTGACGGCCCTAAAGCGTCTGCAATCGATGGAACGAGAATTTGTGACCAATGTTTCTCACGACTTACGAACACCGGTAACAATTCTCCGTGGCTATGCTGAAACCCTGGCGGATGATTTTGAAATACTGTCGCCCGAAGATCGTACGCGTTTCATTAAAAAAATTGTCGGGTCAGTGGGGCGACTACAAAGTTTAGTCGAAGGCCTACTCGCCTTAGCCAGTTTAGAGAGTTCAACTGACGCCATGAATTATACGCCTGGTGCGATTCACCGGGCCTGCCACGAGGTCGCCGAAGAATTTGCCGCACGCTGTCGTGCTGCCCACGTAGAACTGAAACTTGATTTAGGTGATAACAACGGCGGCGTCGCAGACCCGGTGCAAGCCCGACGACTCATTCAAAATCTGATTGATAACGCGCTGTCACACGCCGCGGGTGCCACCCAAATTGTTTTAAGAACTTTTGAGTCCGACGGTGGATTCACTTTGGAAGTGGAAGATGATGGGTCGGGCGTTTCGCCCTCCGACATCTCCCGAATCTTTGATCGATTTTTTAGAACCGATAAATCTCGCCGGGCGGGGGGCAGTGGACTCGGTCTTAGTATTGTTCGACAGGTGGCCGAATTGCACGGCGGTACCGTGGGGGCGAGTAATGTTAACCCCCGGGGTCTTAAAATAACGGTCACTATTCCTTCGTCTAATTAGTTAACCGTTAGAAATTGGAGCGCGCGACTGGACTTGAACCAGCAACAGCCACCTTGGCAAGGTGGTACTCTACCATTGAGCTACACGCGCTTTCGAAGAAACAAGGAGAACCGCTCGAGGGCTTACCTGTCAAGCCTTTGGGACAGTCTAGCCCTAATTGCTTTAGGAGCGGGGTATAAGCCCTGTTTTTTTATTCTTTCGGCGACCTCGTCCGACATTAACCAGGTTAAAATTTTGCCCAGTTCTTTCTCTTTGTCGCTCCTAACATAAATATAAAGAGGAAGGCGCAACGGGTAGTCGCCGTTATAAATATTCATCTCATCGGGCGTATAGGCAACCGAAGGGCGTCCGGGTCTTCCATCGGCTATCGCCATGACCCGCCCCGCGCTGGGTGTGTCCACCGGCATGATGACCGCGACGCCAAATCTAGATTCAATGTTTTCCTGAATGGTGATGTTTTCTAATCTTTGTTTTACGTTAGTTTTAAATTCATCCCCGTTCATCACAAATCCCATAAAGAATTCTTGGACAAACGAACCACGAGGAGAATAAATGATAGGGGAAATAATTTCAGATTGGTTTGCTCCGGGTAGATCGTTCCAATTCGCTGCGGGATAGCGTGCGGATTTAGAAAATATTCCTCTGAGTCCCTCTAGATTTACTTGGGTTAATTTATTTTCTTTATGAACAATCAAAGCGGCGGCGGCATTCGCTAATAAATAGCGATTAAAGAAATTTCCAGCAGACGGCTTAGGATCCTCCTCGTTTTCTCTTATGAAAAGTATTCCGATGCTCGCCCGATCTTCCAAGAGCGCTCGGCGGGCGGGCATAGTACCATTAAAACCAGCCTTTGGTGAGCCTGGGAGTTTTTCGATATCTTTCAGGGTCTCCTTAAGAATATCCGACCCAACAATTTCAATCGCTGGGAGGCGGGATGCTAAACAAAGAAATAATAAGATTCTGAACATTTTAAGAATTGGGTTTTATTTCCACCTCAAGCTCGGGCCATTGCAAAAGTTTTCGGTGGAGGGTACGACGAGAAATACCTAGTGATTCAGCGGCTTTGGTTCGATTGCCGCCCGCATTAGCTAAGGCCTGTTTTAAGAGGTTTTTCTCGTTTTGCTCCTTATCAAAAACCCCCGGCTGAAGCGTCAACGGATGGACGAGTGGAATAACTGCCGCGGGTTGGGTAAGCCTTGGATCCAAATCTGCTACCTCGATGGTCTTGCCTGATTTTAAAACGGAAAGGTTTTCGCATGTGTTTCTTAATTCGCGAATGTTTCCCGGCCAGCTGTATCCAACCAAAAAGGGTAGGGCGGTGGTCGATATTTTAGCCTCAGGTAAATTATTCTCCTGTGAGAATTTTTTGAGATAATGGGTAATCAGTAAAGGAATGTCATCTTTTCTTTCGCGCAATGGGGGTAGTCTCAAGGGCACCACCGATAATCGATAAAATAGATCTTCTCTAAATTTTCCTTCGGCCACCATTTGTCTTAAATCCTTGTTGGTTGCACAGACTAAACGAAGATCCAGGGAAATGGGTTTATGTGAACCCAGACGTTCGACGCTTCGTGTTTCTAAAAATCTTAAAAGTTTTATTTGGGTGGTGGCATCAATTTCCCCGATTTCGTCTAAAAATAAAGTTCCACCGTCGGCGGATTCAAATCGTCCCACACGTCTTTCGTTTGCACCCGTGTAGGCTCCTTTTTCATGACCAAAGAGTTCGCTCTCTAATAGGTTTGCTGGGATGGCAGCACAGTGAACGGCAATAAAGGGACCTTTAACGCGCGGGCTCGCCTGGTGAACCATTTGGGCAAATAACTCTTTTCCGGTACCCGTTTCTCCTTGGAGTAATACCGTCGCATTGGAAGACGCCACGGTGCGAACCTGTTCAATGGCTTTTTGTAGAGCGGCGGATGAACCAATGACTTCTCCTAAGGCGAATTTTTTATCCAGTCTTGTTTTTAGGGCGACCACTTCCTTCTCGGTGGTTCTGGCCTTCAGCCCACGTTCTAAAATAATTTCTAACTGTCTTAAATCTACCGGTTTTTGTAAAAACCAATAAGCACCCTTATTCATTGCTTTCACTGCGGTTTCCACATCTCCATACGCAGTCATCATAATACAGACGGGCTGGGGTGATAATTTTAACGCGCGATCAATGACGGCCATGCCATCTTCTCCGGCCATGCGTAAATCGGTCAGCACAGCATCAGGTTTAATATCCTGCATCAGTCGCGCCGCCTCCGTGGCATCTTTTGCAATAAAGGTTTCGTATTTATCTTCGAGGGCGAGTCTTAGTCCATCGCGCGTGGATTTTTCGTCATCAACAATGAGTACAGTAGACTTCATGGGGTTTCGTTTGAAGGGTGAGAGTGGGTAGCGAGCCAAGCGCGTTCAGCTTTTTTCTCTAGGGCTTCACGGGCGCGACCTACTTCCGCAAGTCGTGCCTGGAGGCGTGTATTAGCTACGGCAGATAAATCATCTAAGTCGCTCAAATAAACTCCGTCGAGCTGGCGGCATTCGGATGAAAAATTTCGCGGAACACCCAGGTCTACCATTAACAACGGTTGGTCTTGGCGTCGGGTAATAACCTCTAAAATACTTTCGTGCAGCACTAGTGGGCGATCCACTTGAGCACAGCCAATGATTACATCATGATTGTGAATTTGGCGAAGGGCATCGGTTAAAATAAGTGACGAACCGGCAAACTCTTCCGCTAAAATTCGAGCATTCTCAAACGTTCGCGAAGCTACAGAAATTTGCGTGGCACCACGTGATACTAACGCCTGCACCACTTGCCGTCCCACTTCTCCCGTTCCTAAAACTAAAATTCGGGCTCCCTCTAAAGATCCAAACACGCGACTTGCGAGATCCACGACAATATTTCCCAAACTCACCTGGCCCTGGGCGATGCCCGTGTGTGTACGCGCCCAAGCACTTGCTTGAAACGCCTTTTGAAAAACTCTGTTGAGAACCGGACCCGTCATTCCGCGGGCTAAAGCATCGGCATAGGCTTGTTTTACTTGGCCGGCGATTTCCGCTTCACCCACCATTTGAGAATCAATACCTGCCGCGACCGAAAATAAATGTTCTACGGCTTTTTGTCCGGGGATGGCTTTTAAATGATTATCTAAAAATTCTGCTTCTACTCCGGTCGCCATTAACAAAGCTTTTCTGGCGTGGAGCGCGGCGGCTTCGTCTCCCACCACATAAACTTCGAGTCGATTACAGGTCGTTAATAAGACGGCCTCTGCTAATCCTAAATCGCGTGCCGCGTTATAAAATATTTTTTTGCCCTCATCCGAAAGTGCAAATGCCGCCCGCGCGTCTAATCCGGCGGTGTGATGGGTGGCACTCAATGCCACCAAAGTGGGAACGGATTGGCTCATTTATTTGGGTGACGCTGGGAGCGAGAGCCACAGCGCAATGAGGGCAGGGATTAAAATAAGGAGAGAGATTCGGGCAAAGCGCGCGGAGCTCATTTGGTGGCGGCGACGCTGTATAATTAATATTAAACACCCGATCCAAGTAATGAGCGCAAAAATTAATTTTGGGAGTTTGATTAAGTTTAAGGAACTTTGAATCCAATCGGCCCCACCGATAATTAAAGAAATGCCCAAAATCCAAACGACTGCACCCATTAATTGGGTTCCGATTTTGTCCATCGGAACAAGCGAAGGCAGGATTGAATAAATCCCGCCAAATTTTCTTTTCGCTAAGGCGCGATCTTGTAAGAGGTACGCGACGGCATTAAGAGCCTGAGCTACTAAAATTCCGTAAGCTAAAATCGCGGTGCCCACATGAATAATAATCAGTGGCCGACCAGTGTGTTGAACGGGGGCTGGGGCGATACTCATCCATTCAGCCAAGAAAATACAAGCTGCGGTGAGAACGCTTACCAACCAAACAGGGAGGCGGTGATCAAAAACTAAATCGAGGAATATGGAAAGTCCGGCAAAACCCCAAGCGATGGAGAGAAGAATTTCACCGGCGCCATTAATGGGAATGTCATTTAGGATCAGACCGCGATAAGCCAAAAGCCCCGTGAGGGTAAGCCACGTAGCTCGAAACAACCACACCGCGGCCTGCGGAAACTTTTCGCTCGTTCCCCTAAACCCCAAATCTAGCGTGTAAGCCAAAACGAATGCCCAAGCGCATCCAAACCAAGCAAAGTTGGTGGACGATGGTGCATCTATGACCTCACTTAATAACATGGGGTGAAAATTAGGGGGGTGTGACATTTTGGCAACCTTTGGAGTGTTTCCGGGGGTGTTTTCTTGCTTTTAGGGCATTTTATGAGAATTATTAGTCAATTATGGCCTATAATCCTTACGATCTTACCCAACACCCACCCCGTAGCCCTCGCTGTCGGCTTGGCGGGATGGTCATTCTTCCCCGGCTACTCGATAAGGCACGTGCCACCATCAATAACACACAAGGTGAATATACCTACGGCTGTTCCCTGGATCAGTATGTTTTAACTTTTTTCGGGATCGACGAAAAAAGTCTGCTCGCCGAAGTCGCCAAGGGTCTCGGTGACGGAGAAATTTTTGCATGGATTATCGCCAATGCCAAACACAAGCGTTCTGGACAAGAGATTGCCTCGTTTAGTGCTTATCACGACCAACGCACCGGAGGCTCGCCTGAAAAACGTGAGCGTATGTCACAATACCAATCCTCGACGCCGGCCGGAGCAAGGCGTGAAGATATTTTTACTTGGTTTGATGTTTTAGATTTAGACGACCACCAAAGCTTTGGCGGAAAAGTATAATGTATATTAACCAATAGAATAAGGGTCTTTCTGTTCTATTAACGTGAAGCGTATTCTGATTGTCTGTAAGGGTAATATTTGTCGTTCGCCAACGGCGGCAGTCGTTTTAGAAACGAAAGCGCGGGCGATTGGATTAAATATTGAAGTCGATTCGGCGGGCGTAGAAAATTATCACGTCGGCGACGCTCCAGATAAACGCTCCATTCGTCACGCCGCGAAACGCGGTTACGACTTAAGTAAAAATCGGGCGCGGCAAATTCAGGAGGAGGACTTCGAGAAGTTTGATTTTATTTGGGCAGCGGATCACGAAAACATCAGTCACTTAAGAACCCTTTGTCCCGTTATTTATTACTCTAAAATCAGCCTGTTCTTGGGTAATAAGCCCTTACCCGATCCCTATTATGGCGAGGCCAAAGAGTTTGAAAATGTGCTTAATTTAATCGAACAGCGCGTGGAAAGCTTAATAAAATCAACCGACTGGATGAACTGAAGGGTTGCTCCAGGCGAGGCCACACCATTGTTTAAATACAGCCGATGTACCAAGTAAATTTTAGCGATCAAGCCATGCGCGAATTGGCAAAAATTCCTACCTTGGAGCAAATGGATGTCGTCGAAGCTTTTACTGCTTTGACCCCAGAATTATTAAACACTGGACGCTCGGATTTAGGAAAGGTGACCCGGGGTGGCTTAATCTATCATCGTCTCCGAGTTGGAGAATTTAGAATTTATTTCGAGTCCAACGAAACGTCATTGATTGCCCACTATATTTTACACCGCCACACCTTGGCTGACTTTGCTTTTCGCAGTCGCCTACCTGTATCCGAAGACGAAACGGTGATTGAAAAACATAGTGGTTTTTGGAAATTCCTCGACGAGCCAAAATAATTTTATGTCCACTCCGCCCGAACCACGTCGCTATCAGTCAGCCGAAGAGGCCGCTCACATTTATTTACTCCCAAACTTATTTACCGCTGGGAATATGTTGTGTGGTTTTCTGGCGATTAAGAATTGTATTGAAGCACATTTTACCGGCCTGGATGTCAGCGCCCGATCCGACCATTATATTATGGCGGTTTGGTTTATTATTTTCGCCTGCATCTGTGATATGTTTGACGGCCGCATTGCTCGAGCCACCCACCGCGAGTCTTTGTTTGGCGCAGAATTCGATTCCATGGCCGACACAGTTTCGTTTGGCGTAGCACCAGCATTGATGGTTTGTTTTTTGATTATTAATCCCAATCAAAACGAAGAATACATTAAACTCTCCACGTGGTTATTAGCATTTATTTATTTGTTATGTGTGGGTGTTCGTTTGGCCCGATTTAATGTGCTGACTAATCCATTGATTCCAGGAAATGAAAAGCGTTCGGCGGGAGGGGACTTTGTCGGACTACCCAGCCCTGCCGCGGCGGGTTTAATAGCCTCTATTGTTTTAGCTCTGTCTAAAGTCTTATATATTTCTAATCAGAATGACCGTTTGGACTTAGTTTTAAAATCTTGGTCGTGGGTTTTACTGCCCCTGATGCTGATCGTTTCTTACTTAATGATTAGCAACGTCCGTTTCCCTAGTCTGAAAATGATTAATTGGAATACGCGCACCAAGAGTAAGGGGTTTGTTTTAATTATTTTAGTTGGGGCAGGATTATTTTTATTCCGTGAGCTATCGATGTTAGTAGTATTTTTGGGCTATATCACTTGGGGGGTAATCAGACATTTATTTTATCTTAAAAAAGAAGAAACCGATCCCGCACCGGAAGATGATGAGTCTGTTTCTTAACTGTTAATAGGTGGTGAAAAAACTGTGTTTAGGTACCGTTGTTAATAAACCTGGGGTTATTCACCAGTTGGGCACAGTGGTTGATAAATCCCATATCCCCGTAACTCAACGGCTTGCACTGTTATACACGGATTTCCGACATCTACTGATACTAATATATTTAATTAATTAAGATATATATAATAACCTTAGTGTGTATTTGTATTTATTGAAGTATTGCCACTACCCCCAGACGTCTCCCATTCTTGCCCCATCATGAAGTTCAAGGTTAACCGAAATCATTTATTCACCGGCCTCACCAGCGTTACCAATGTGGTTGGTACCCGTGCCACCATGCCCATTTTACAAAATGTTTTAATTGAAGCGGAAGGCGATACGGTGACCTTGACCACCACGAATTTAGATCTGGGAATTTGTGCCCGCGTTAAAGCTTCGGTTTCATCACCTGGAAAAATCACTTTACCGATCAAGCGCTTGGTCCCAATTATTCGCTCTTTGCCGAATGGTGATGCCACTTTGGAATTAACCGGAAAAGATCGCGTGAAAATTACTTCCGGCAGTTCCGTTTTCCACGTGGTCGGTTTATCCGCTGAACAATTCCCACCCCTCGCAACTTTTTCAGGCCAATCAAAAATTTCAATCGAACAAGACGACCTAGGTTCAATGTTAAGAAAAGTTAGCTACGCCCAATCAACCGATGAAAATCGTTATATTTTAAACGGAGTATTTTTTGAATTCGCCAACGGTAAACTTACCGTGGTTGCAACCGATGGCCGTCGCTTAGCCAAGTGTGAAAGAGAATTGGCCGGTCCAGATAAACCCCTCTCATTTATTTTACCTGCTCGTACCATTGCCGAGCTCCAGCGTTTATTTAAATCAGGCAGCAAGGCCCATATTTTAAACAATGAAAGACAGGTTAATTTCATTATCGATATTCCTAAAAACGACGAAGGTTTAGTGGATCGCATCCAACTCGTTTCAAAAGTGGTCGAAGGTAATTATCCTAACTACCGCCAAGTAATTCCTAAAGATGCCGGCAGTAAAGTCCGTCTCGAAAGAGAAAAGTTCTTGGACACCGTTAACCGTGCTTCACTGATGTGTGACGACCGCAATAACACCGTTCGTCTGTCCGTTTCCAAGAAAACACAAAATCTCGAAATTTCTTCCAAGTCAGAAACCGGTGAATCACAAGAACTCATCGCCGTGAAATATGACGGCCCTGATGTAAATATTGCATTCAACCCTGGCTACGTCATCGACCCACTGAAGGCGTTAACCGAAGATGAAATCGATTTTGAGTTTAAGGACGATATGTCCCCTGGCGTTGTGCGTGCTTTAAAAGAAGATTTTCTCTGCGTCGTTATGCCGCAAAGAATTTCGTAATTTAAAGTCCGGGGACCTCGCAGTCGGGCAGTCGCTTAATCGCTTCCAGAATTCTCCGTGAAGCTTCACCGCTTCGATCGGGATGTCCGTGTCCTGGATCATAATCAACAGGCCACAGAGCATCACCAAATCTAACCCGTACCCTGGCATTCCCCGTGGGGAAGTAAGCATTGCGCGGTAACACATCATTCGCCCCGCGAATATGGATAGGCACCACGGGCACGCCTGACTTACAAGCAAGCAGCCCAGCGCCTGCCTTGGCCTCTTTAATCACCCCATCGTGACTGCGGGTGCCTTCTGGAAAAATAAGTAATCCCTTGCCCGACTTCAAAGCCTGTAGGGCAATTCGAATGGCACCAATATCTGCTTCGCCCCGATCTAAGGGAATGGAGTTACAGGCTCGGATGACTGCGCCAAATAGCGGATTATCGAATAGAGAGCGCCGTGCGATAAAAGAAATTTCGCGAGGCAAGCAGGATCCAATCAAGGGAGGATCCAACATGCTTTGATGATTGGATGCAAAAATACAGGCACCTTGTGGGACCTTCTCCCAGCCCTCTACTTCGAGTGATGCAAAAACTTCAGCGAAGGCCCGAGCACCGTGATAAACCGACTTATAAATAAGATTCTTAGAATCTAAAATCATTAGATTTGGCCCGCCGCTAAAATTATTTTCTCAATCTTCTCTACGACTGCCGCTAAAGAAAGATTAGTGTTATCGATTCGAATGGCGCCATCCGCACAAATCAGGGGGGCTGCGGTGCGCGAAGAATCAATTTTATCACGTTGGACAATTGAATCCACAATCCCTTCGTCTTTTCTTCTTTGATTTCGCGCCGAGGCATCCGCCTCTAAATAGATTCGTACAGTAGCCTGGGGTAACACCACCGAGCCAATATCACGACCCTCCATAATGAGCCCAGCGAAACCATTTTGTTGGGCTACGATCACTTGATTTCTTTGGTAAGCGAGAATGAAGGCTCTCACCTCAGGAATCGCCGAAAATTGTGAAACCGAAGCATTCACTACGGCGCTTCTCAATTCAGCTTCGCTTAAAACTTTATTGTTTAAAGCCAAGAAAGCCGAGTTACCTGAAATAAAAGTAGAGAGTTTGATTTTACCAAGAGAATTATTTACCGCCTGGGTGTCCTCGGGATTAACAAAATCCTGAAGTAAAACATGGGTTAAGCTCCGGTAGTGTGCGCCTGTATCAATATGTAAAAACCCCAACTTTTCTGAAAGTGTCCGCGATGTACTAGACTTACCACAGGCTGCGCCACCATCGATGGCGACGCTCACAAATTGCGTACGGAGAGACTCGAGAGCAGAGAAGAAGAGGGGGAAGGTTTTACTCGTGCACTTAGGATCCAAAATTTCAATCCATGGACGACCATCGCCCCATAGATCAAACGAACCTAAAATACCAAAGCTCATCGCCATGCGATGATCTTCGTAGGTATGAATAGAGACAGGTTTCTGTGCCGAAGCCGCTTTGAGCGCTTCACGATTAGGAAAAATAGTTAATGAGGAAAGTGTATCGTCAGCGCGTAATTCTTTAGCGGTTGGTTGGGTTTTTATTCCCAGACGTTCCAGTTCGGTCGCCATAGCTAAGACGCGATCGGTCTCTTGTTTCCGCGTATGACCAATATTTTTAATTGTCGTGGGCTGGTTCGCTAGGCTGGCAAGAGTCGCGAGGGTTAAAAAAGTATCTGAAAAATTATTAAAATCAAAAGTACCGCCTTTGATTTCGGGCCAATGATTTACGACCAAGGCGTTACCTTCATTATTTAAAACGGCACCACAGGCTTGGGCCACGCCCGCAAACGCCGTATCACCCTGAAGTCCTTGTGGATTATAGCCACTCACCCGCACACATGAATTTTTTCCGCACACAGCGGGTAGGGCGATAAAGTAACTCGCGGCTGTAGCATCGGGTTCAATATCATAAATTCCTGGCGAAATAAATGACCCAGGATTTTCACACCGCCATTCTCCGGGATTCACTTGAGTGATAGGACGACCAAACTG
Organism: uncultured Opitutia bacterium; assembly: GCA_903840235.1. Taxonomy (GTDB): domain Bacteria; phylum Verrucomicrobiota; class Verrucomicrobiia; order Opitutales; family UBA953; genus UBA953. Next base: position 13,945 of record CAIMFE010000051.1, read on the forward strand.
TGCACACATTTTTTCGGTCATTTGCACAAAAGGTTCCGAAACCGTGGAACCGTTCATCAAAACCTTAGCTCCTGAACTTAACGGCAAAATCATCAATAATGCAGAAAGCAGTTGTGAGCTCGCGGAAGCATCGACTTCACAGCTTTTTAAATAACCCGAAGTTAATAAAGTAAAGGGGAACGAAAGTGTCTCTTTGCCCTGAACATCATAAGCAAAGTTATCAGATGAACGCAGCGCGTTGATCAGTCCGGCCATGGGGCGTTGTCGCATCGCCTCATCGCCATCTAAAAAATATTTACCTTTTTCCGAGAGGGTAAGAAAGGCAGTTAAAAAACGTGCCGCTGTTCCCGCGTTGCCCACATGTAATTTTGCTTCTTTGGCGGGAATTTTACCGCCGAGTCCAATAACCTTAATCGTGTGTAATGACTTATTTGCCTCTACGGAAAATCCTAATTGTTTTAACGAGGTAATTAAAATTTCGGTATCGCGACTAAAAAGAGCACCCCGCAACAAAGTTTCTCCGTCAGCTAACGCTGCTAAAATAAGGGCACGATTAGTGATACTTTTAGAACCTGGAACTTGAGCGACGCCCTGGGCAGACGAGCAAAATGGCTTAATAATATAAGAATCACTCATGGGTTTGATCCAACGATTGACGGGCGATTCTGGCCGCTTCAAGGATTTTACTTAAGGCCGCTGCGTCGCCACGTTCAATCACAGCGCGGAGTTCAGCGGTTTGTTTTTCAACTTCTTTTAAGCCATGCGCAACGTGGGTTGCGTTAGCTAGCAAAATTCCTACCCAAAGATTTTCTTCACCCGCCGCAATGCGCGTGGAGTCCTTTAAGCCGGCGCCGACGGCGGCTTGTTTAAAACCCGGGAGATTTTTTACAGCTAATATTAAAGCCGCGGCACTTGCGTGGGGGGTGTGGCTAATCACCGCCACAATCTCATCATGCTTTTCCGCACTACAAACAAAAGTTTTCGAACCAAGACTTTGCCAAAACTGTTCTATTTTACGCACAGCCTCAGACGGGTCGTGGGGGTGTGGTGTAATAAAACAAAATTTATTTTCAAAGAGATCGGCCTGCGCATTTTTTGCCCCGGCTTTTTCGGACCCGGCCATGGGG
>CAIMFE010000052.1 GCA_903840235.1 uncultured Opitutia bacterium
CTTCGCAGCGGCAGCGGATTTGGATCCCTTATAGAGACCGACAATCACGTTGAGTCCGCTATCGCGAAGATTCATCGCATGGGAGTGGCCTTGTGAGCCAAAGCCAAGAACGGCGAGGGTTTTGTTTTTTAGGAAACCAAGATCGGCGTCCTTATCGGTGTACACTTTTGCAGGCATGGTAGGGATAGAAATAGATTACTTAGAAATTTTCTTTTTAGCACCACGTGAGAGGGCAACAGCACCCGTACGCGCGGTTTCTAAAATTCCGAAAGGCTGAATTAAATCAAGGAAAGCACTGATTTTAGTGACGTTACCCGTGAATTCAATCACGAGAGAGTCGTGGGAAACATCCACTACTTTAGCGCGGAATAATCCGGCGATTTCTAAAATCTCAGTACGTGTTTTTTTATCGCACTTAACTTTGCACAAAATTAATTCACGGGCGACGTGGTCAACTTCTTCACGGGAAAAATCCTTTACCGTGATAACGTTGATCAGTTTATCGAGAGCTTTAACACAACGATCTAAAGCAGCGTCATCGGCCACAACCGTTGCGGTGATGCGTGAGTATGCAGGGTCGTGCGTAGGACCTACGTTTAAGGTTTCGATATTGAAACCGCGACCGGAGAGCATGCCTGCCACACGTGCCAAGACACCGAACTTGTTTTCAACGAGGGCGGAGAGGGTGTGCTTCTTCTTGGCTTCAGTCATAGGTGTATATTAAAATGGTGGACGGAGAGGGACTCGAACCCACGACATCCTGCGTGTAAAGCAGGCGCTCTAACCAACTGAGCTATCCATCCAGAGGAAGGTTTGGTATAGGGAAATCTCCCGCCTTTTGTCCACAATGAAAACTACCTGCTAGGCTTGCCCCATACTAAATTAACTACTAACCTGCAAATAATGGACCCAGAACGCACAAAGCGTATCATTTTAGCCCTCGAATCTTTAACCTCCTCCAAGGCCGTTAAAGAGGATATTTTACAGGCTCTTAAGCAATTAGACGCTGAAATCAGTTCGCCTGATTCGGGTCTGCCGGCCGACCTCGACCACTATCTGCGCCGCCGATCCTACGAAAAAGCACTTATTTATCTCCAAGGCGGCAAACCAGGTGCAGGGACCTGCGGTCGCGGCTCATGAACGACAACCCTTTCGATTCTTTACCATCCGAGGGGCTGCCCCCAGGTCCACCCGCAAAACCTAGTGCTGCGGCTGAACCCGCGAAACCGAAACGCGGAAAACTTATTTTGCAATACGAGCGAGCGGGCCGTGGCGGAAAAGAGGTCACTATTATTAAAGGTCTTTGGATTGAATCTCAGGAAATGCGCGTTCGCGATGCTCTGCTGAAAGAATTAAAAAAGGCTTTAGGCACCGGAGGTACATTGGAGGCCCGGGAAATTGTACTACAGGGTGATCGACGCGAAACCGCGAAAGCTTGGCTCATTAAGCAGGGCTATACTACAAATCTTTAATTACGAAAACCACTCGCCACATTTAGGTGAGAGGTTTAAACATAGCACTGTGCCTGACGTCAGACCCAATCTCATCGCCTTCACGGGCGAACATGCCGCCACCGTCGAAGTTCTCGAACTTTTACGGAAGGCCGGAGGTACGCCTTTTATTGTCGGTGGTTGCGTGCGCGATGCTTTATTGGGCCTGCCGATTAAAGACCTAGATATCGAAGTCTTTGGCATAGGCACGCGCGACATTGAAAACGCTCTGCGCAAAAGATTCGGAATTATCAATGTGGGTGCGGCTTTCGGTGTAACGAAATTAAAAGACATGCCGATTGATGTCTCGGTACCTCGTCGTGAAAATCGCACGGGTGCTCGTCATCATGATTTTGAAGTGCAGGCCGATCCCACCATGACGCCGAAAGACGCAGCGGAACGTCGCGACTTTACCATCAATGCGATTTCCTGGAATCCAGCCACGGGAGAAATTATCGACCCGTATAATGGCCTAGCTGACCTCAAAGCAAAAGTACTGCGTCACGTTTCTTTAAAATTCAGTGAAGACCCACTGCGTGTGCTCCGCGCAATGCAATTCGCAGCGCGCCTCCAATTCACGGTCGCCCCTGAAACCGTAAAACTTTGTGCCTCTCTTAATCCATACGACCTCCCTCCAGAAAGATTATTTGAAGAGTGGACTAAATTAATTCTTCGCGGAGTGAAACCGTCATTAGGATTAAATTTCCTTCGCGAATGTGGGTGGACAAAATTCTTCCC
>CAIMFE010000053.1 GCA_903840235.1 uncultured Opitutia bacterium
AGTAGGATTGCTTCGCTGATTTGACCGAAGGTTTTTACAGGTTGATCATCAACGGCTAAGATTTTATCTCCTGATTTTATACCTGCCGCGAAAGCTGGGCCTGGAGTGGTTTGACCTAATCCCAATTCCGCGAGTGAATTGGAATTGGTAACAATTTGTTCTTGGACATAGCCGACGGTCGTATTGTTGCTGCCTTCGGGAACGGGAACGCCGGTGAAGAATAAAATACACGCTAAGCCAAAGGCGAAGATGACGTTGAAGACTGCACCCATCACGGCGACGATCATCTTGTCGGCGTAAGAAATCTCGGGAAGTTTTTCTGCTTTTTCATCGGTCTCTCCTTCAATCGCTGAACTATCACCCATTTGAGGGAGGGCAACGTAACCACCGAGAGGAATCCAGGAGACGCGGTAATCCACGCCGTCTTTTCCGGTCCATCCAAAAATCTTTGGACCAAAGCCAATCGAGAATCTTTCGATTTTTAATTTACGCCAGCGGGCAGCGAGGAAGTGTCCGAGTTCGTGAACAAAAATAGAGCCGCCAAAAAACAGACCGAGTAATGCGATACCACGGATGGAGCTGAGGATTTCGGATAAAGAGTTATTTTCCATGAAAAGTTTTTAGTGGGCGAGACGTTGGATGAGTTGAGCGGTCAGTGAGCGTGCTTCGGCGTCGGCTTGAAGAACATCGCTTAAGGAAGAAGGTTCCCGAGTTTTCGACTGAGTGAGAGTTTCTTCAATCAGACGTGCAATATCGGTAAACGCAATTTTTCCTTCAATGAATGCGCTGACTGCTACTTCATTCGCGGCGTTGAAGATGGCGGGAGCGGTACCACCGGTGGTGGCAGCTTGTTGGGCGAGACGTAAGCAGGGGTAGCGTGCGGGATCAGGCGGTGACATGCTTAAGGTAATCAACTCATTTAAATTAAGACTGCGAGCAGGACAGGGCAGACGTTGAGGATAAAGTAGGCAGTCCTGAATCGGATAAGCCATGTCGGGCGGAGAGAGCTGAGCCTGCAAAGTTCCGTCCGTTAGTGTGACCAAAGAGTGGATGATGCTTTGCGGATGGATAACGACATCGATGTGTGAAACCGGCATGTCGAACAACCAACGAGCTTCGATGATTTCTAATCCTTTATTGGCCATCGTGGCTGAATCGATGGTGACCTTCGGACCCATATTCCAATTAGGGTGTTGGAGCGCCTGCGCAGGCGTTACATTTTTTAACTGTTCGAGTGGTGTGTCGCGAAATGCTCCACCAGAAGCAGTTAATACTAAACGAGCAATTTCTTGTTTCGGTTTATCGCGCAGCAATTGGTGAATCGCATTATGTTCGCTGTCGACGGGAAGAAGGCGTGAGCCCGATTTCTGGGCGGCGGCGGTGATAAATTTTCCAGCGAGCACGAGCAGTTCTTTGCTCGCGAGGGCGATATCTTTTTTCGCAGAGATGGCAGCTAAGGTGGGTTGCAGTCCGGCTGTACCAACGACGGCGGAGACGACGGTTTTAACTTCGGGTAGGCAGGCGATTTCGGTGAGGCCTTCGATTCCTTCTAAAATTCGAACGCCTTTAAATTCTCCCGAGGCACGAGCGGCAGCGGCGGCGGCGGGATCGGCCAGGGCAATCGTCTTAACATTAAATTCTTTGACTGGTGCAATCAGTTCGCGCCAACGAGAGTGCGCGGCTAGTCCTGCCACCGATAAAAGAGTCGGATGGGCACGAACAACTGCGAGAGTAGTTGTTCCGATAGAGCCAGTGGCTCCGAGAATAGCAATCGGCCTAGTTTCCATGCACGCAGAGTGGTTTTAAGGCAACCGTTCGGGGTGTCAGTGGCAAGCAGGTTTAATGGTGAATCGAATCAATTTATGCTTCTCCGCTTGTCCTTTTGACGCGGTTTGGTTGCCTATCTCTCATGGCAACTGAGCCTCAAGACCTAAAAGGGCTATCCCACCTCGGGAATACCCAAAACAAACCACAACAAACGTTAGAGACTTTTCCTAATCGTAATTTGGGAAGACATTACGTGGTCGAACTTTCGACGAGCGAGTTCACCTGTCTTTGTCCAGCGACCGGTCAGCCTGACTTCGCTAAGATTTCGATTCAGTACATTCCTGGTCCAAGGATTGTAGAATCAAAGTCGCTCAAATTATATTTCTGGAGTTACCGTCAACAAGGTGTTTTTCACGAACACCTCACGAATAAAATCTTAGACGATCTCGTGGCAGCTTTGGATCCAGTGTGGTGCCAAGTGACGGGTGCATTTGAAGTGCGCGGTGGTATTGCGATTACTGTTCGCGCCGAACACGGGAAAAAACCTCAAGCGTGAAGCGACGTCCCGTCCAGAGTGATGACGGGGAACCCGCTAACTGGCCCGGTTCAGAGCAAGTCTTAGATTATTTGAGCCGCCAACTGTCGGCTCGTCGACTGGCTGCGCGTACCTGTTTAACATACGGACGTTCGCTAAAAGGCTTTGCACTTTGGATGAAGAGCAATGGTGGCTGGGATGGCGATTGGTCGAAACTCACTGCGCGAAATTTAAGAGACTTCGTGATTGAACGTCAGTCCTCCCATAACCGCAGTTCTGTGCATAATCAGGTTTCGGCAATTCGCGCGTTTTTAGCGGATTTACGGGAGCGTGGTGGCATTAATTCAACCCCCGCCGCAGGCTTGGTTTTACCTAAATTACCAAGGTCCTTACCTAAATTTTTAACGGAAAATCAGACCACCGATTTATTAGAATCTCCCGCTGGAGAAAAGGAGTCGCCCGAAGTGCAGTCGCGTGATCAAGCGGTGCTAGAATTACTTTACGGCGGCGGTTTGCGGGTCGCTGAACTCTGCAGTATCAAATATGGTGACTTAGATTTAAGCACCGGACTCGTTCGTATTTTAGGTAAAGGTTCGAAAGAGCGTGTCGTACCGGTAGGTGAGTCAGCCATTGCAGCCGTAAAAAAATATCTGGCGTTACGGACCTCGATTAAACGCGGTGAACCTTTATTGTTAGCTCCACGTGGTGGGCCGATGCATCCACGCGCGGTGCAGTTGATGCTGAAGAAAAAATTAGCGGCGGCGGGATTACCGGCGGATTTGACGCCGCATAAACTTCGTCACGCTTGTGCGACGCATTTATTATCTAACGGCGCAGATTTACGATTAGTGCAGGAGCAACTCGGTCACGCTTCACTTTCTACCACGCAAATTTACACGCACTTATCGGTGAACAAATTAAAAGAAGTTCATCGTAAAGCTCATCCTCGAGCTTAATTTTTATGATTTTTGAAACCGCCCCAGCCAAATTAAATTTGTCACTCGCCGTCACTGGCCTGCGGGAAGATGGTTTTCATGAATTACTGAGCTTGGTGGCTTCGATTAACTTAGCTGATCGCTTAGAGTTTAAAAAGGCAATGAAATGGAGCCTTTTATGCGATGATGCTTTGCTGGCGACAGATCGTACAAATCTAGTTCTAAAGGCCGCGGAAGTTTATCAGGCGTATCGACCCGACACTGTCGTCGGAGAATTCAATCTCAAAAAATTAATTCCCAGTGGGGCAGGGTTGGGTGGCGGAAGTTCGGACGCCGCAGCGGCTTTGCGTTTATTGGATCGAGCGAATCCTTCACCACTCGGCGAAGAAACTCTTTTGCAGTTAGCGGCGAAAGTGGGATCGGATTGTCCGTATTTTATAAAGTCGACCACGGCGATTATGAGTGGTCGCGGAGAAATTTTAGAAACCGTAGCACCGCAGGTTGCTGCGAGTTTAAAGGGTCGCCGTGTGATGATTGTAAAACCGCCCTTTGGTGTAGCTACGCAAGACGCTTATGGATTGTTGGCGAAAAGTAAGGCTTACGACTCGCCGTCTGCGGCAAAACAAAAACTTCAAGATTGGCTCAGTCAGCCCGCCTCGGATCCTTCGCTTTTGGGAAATACTTTGGAGCCGGTTGTTTTTAATAAACATTTGGCGTTGCCGGTGGCTTTAGCTGAGGTGGCCCGTGCGACGGGGATAAACTTCAGAATGACTGGAAGTGGGAGCGCTTGCTTTGCGTTCTGTCCTGCGAAGTTTGATGCCCAGGCCGTTCGCCAGATTTTAGAGCGTGGTTGGGGTAAGGGGGTTTGGGTTTGCGAAACTGAAATTTTATAGAGTTTCGGCTTTACTGTCCCTCGACCTGTTGCCTAGATGGGGTCCAACAACACACTATGGGAAGCCTCAAGAAAAAGCGTCGTTTAAAAATGAATAAGCATAAACGCCGTAAACGTTCCAAAGACATGCGTCACAAGAAGTAAGCTTTTGCTTATTTCTAGGGCCTTTAAGCACAGGGCGACCTCACCGGTCGCCCTGCTTGTTTTTCGGGCTTGCCCAACCTCCATTCCGCCCCCAAGTCTTAACCCTCAAACCCAAACCAAACCATGGCTCGCGAAACCATCATCATTGAATGCACCGAAGCACGTAAGGAAGGCAAACGCCCTTCTCGTTACATGACTACCCGTAATAAGAAACTTTCCCAAGAGAAGGTAGAGCTCAAGAAGTACAATCCTTCGCTCCGCCGCCACACTCTCCATAAAGAGATTAAAGGTTAATCTTCATTAACCCACGATAAAAAAAGGCCGAAGTCTTCACTGATTTCGGCCTTTTTATTTTAAGTATTAAATTACGCGGATTGCTGCATCCGGCGTTCATTACGCCAGCGGGCGCGATGATTACGCGTCCAATCTAAAAGGGCTTTTTCGAAGCCGATATCTTTGCCGGCTTTTTCTGACTCGATCCACTTGTGACGAAGGATTTCATCTCTTTCGGCGAGCCACTGTGCATACAGCGACGAACGACCCGCAAAACTTTTACCCTCTGGTTGGCCTTTTTGCAGTTCGTGCATTCTTATTCCCAATAAATTTATTTTGGCTGAATTAGCAAGAACGGGATGGGGTATTTACTGTGAAATTTGCCCTAATTTATGCATAATCGTGAGGGCAACTGACTTAAACACCCTGGCCGCGTTACTATCCGGGTGGCTGATGACGATGGGGATGCCTAAATCGCCCCCTTGTCGGACGGCTGCATCTAAAGGTACTTCGCCTAATAATTCGGTATCTAAGGTCGTCGCCACCTTGAGTCCACCGCCTTGACCGAATGGATATTGGCGAGATCCGTTGCAGTCTTCGAGGTAACTCATGTTTTCGGCGACGCCGATAATTGGGATACCTACTTTTGCGAACATGGCTGCACCGCGAAGGGCAACAGATACGGCGGCGGTTTGCGGAGTCGTGACGATGATAGCTCCGCTTAAGGCCATGGATTGAGCAATGGATAATTGTGCGTCGCCTGTGCCCGGAGGAAGGTCGATCAGTAAAATTTCACACTCACCCCAGCGAACATTCGAAGCGAACTGCGAAATCGTTTTCATAATCATCGGACCGCGCCAAACCACCGGTGCATCTGCATCGATCAGCAGTCCCATCGACATAATTTTGACGCCAAAATTTTCGAGCGGGATTAAAACTTCACCCTCCATTTCAGGTCGGGTATTCACGCCGATCATGAGGGGGACGGAGGGGCCGTAGATATCGCAATCCATCAGGCCCACGCGTCCCGGTTGACCTTTCTCGGTGAAACTTCGGGCGAGGGCACAGGCGAGGTTGACGGCGAAGGTGGATTTTCCGACGCCACCTTTACCGCTAGCGACGGCGACGATGTATTTTACGTTTTTAACACCCGCATCGATGGGCAATTTATTATCGGTGGCAGTGGGGCTGGCAGCGGGGGCGTTTTTCGGGACGGTAACGGTGATGGCGATTTCCGGGTCGATCACACCAGCCGCCTTTAGGACTGCTTCGATGTCATTATAAAGTTTCTTAGGAATCTCAGGGTCAGCCGTCGTGACCGCTAGGCCCACAGTGACTTTGCCATCGGGGGTAACCTCAATTCCTCTGAGTAGTCCAAAGGAAAGGATGTCTCGGCTGAATCCGGGGTAGCGGACCTGGCCAAGGGCTTTTTGTATAGTTTCCTTATCAATGGGCATGAGCAGGATTGAACTCCCGCCCTAGTTTAGGTCAAACTACGAAAACTTAAATTTCATCCATGAAGTCAATAAACGTCATTTTCATCTTTGTGGCAGTCCTGCTGAGCACAGGAACGCGGGCCGAAGAGCGTGTGGTGATTAACGACAACATCGAAGCGACCGTGCAGTCGGGCGTAATTCCGATTTCAATTAATTGCGATGATGCAAAATTGGGTGCGATGGTGCGAGCTGCTCTGAATGCTCACGGTGCATTTAGTGTGCGTAATGGTTCATCGGTAAAATTAAATATTGGTCGGACCGCACTCACGGCGGCGGTGGCTTGTGATAATCCACGATTTAATTTTCAAGAGACCATCGAAGCACGCGATGAAGATGATTTAGCACTGAAGGTCGCGGATGCTGCGATTGTGGGTCTGGGTCGCGTTTGGCAACTCAAGCCGATGTTTGCTGGAACCAAAATAGCTTTCGTTTCTACTTTTTCAGGTCACTCCGAAATTTATACGACGAATTTAATTTATTCACGCATTCGTCGGATTACTGATTTCAAAAATACTTCCATTTCACCGCGCTGGGCTGCTGACGCAGGAAAAATTTACTTCGTTTCCTCCATGCGCACGGGCTTCCCAGAAATTTTTACCACGAAGGGAACGGGCGATTTGCAAAAAGTAATTACGGATGTTCGTGGAGCGCTGGGCGGAGCAAGTTGCGGACCTGACGGACGCATTGCTTTTGCCTCATCTAATAAGGGTTCTATGGATATTTACATCGCGGGAGGCGCTGGCGAAGGTCCCCGTCGAGTGATTGCCACAGCCGATGTTGATGCGGATCCCTCGTGGTCCCCTGATGGTTCTAAAATTGTCCTCACGAGCGGTCCCTTGGGTCGCCCTGGTATTTACGTCTCTTCGGCCTCGGGCGGTTCCCTGTTACGATTATCAACGGGCTACAGCTACTGCACAGAGCCTCGCTGGAATCCTAAAGACAGTGCGCAAATCGTTTTCACTTTTCAGTCGGGTCGACTCGGCCTCGCGGTGGCTGATATCTCCAAGGGCGAAATCGTCGCAGTACCCACGACCTCACCTTTGAATTTATCTCACGCTTCATGGTGTGCGGATGGACGTCACGTAGTCGCTACCCAAGCAACGAAGACCACATCATTTTTAGTGATCGTCGATACGAAGTCGGGAAAGACTACGCGACTGACAGATGCTAAAATGGGCAACTGTTCCGAGCCCGATTGTTGGGTCAGTAAGAATTAATTTGAACGCTGGCGGAGTCGGTCAATCGCTACGGCAGTCACGATGATCGCACCGGTAATGATGCGTGTCGTGCTTTCGCTGATTCCATTAAGCGTACAGCCCGTACGAATTACGGTGATAATGAGTGCACCGATGAGTGAGCCGAAAATTGAACCGATACCACCGTTGAGGCTGGCACCACCAATGACGACGGCCGCAATGATATCGAGCTCGTAGCCCGTTGCACCGGTGGGGTCACCTTGACCTTGGTAAGAGACGAGCATGAGTCCGGAGAGGGCAGCGAACGCTCCACCAATCATGTAGACAAAAAGTTTGGTACGATCGACAGCGACACCGCAAAGGCGTGCGGTATTTTCATTGGAACCCACGGCGAATACATGGCGTCCGAAGACCGTGAAACGTAAAACTCCTGTGGCGATGAGAGCTAAGACAATCATTAACCAACCCCCTGGAGGGATGATTAAGAATTTCATATCATCGGGCAGGCTGTTGAGGCAGAATCTCAACCAGTTGGCGTCTTGGGCGTTAATCGGTTGTGAGTTGGCCAAGGCTAAGGCCAGTCCGCGAAGAATGAGCAACGTTCCGAGGGTAGTAATGAAAGGAATTAATTTGGCGCGAACGACGAGGAGTCCGATGAATAAGCCAATGAGCAGTCCGCTGATTAAAGTGACGCTCACTGTAACGAGAGGATTCGCTCCGGAGACTGCTAATTTAGCACCCACGACGGAGCAGAG
>CAIMFE010000054.1 GCA_903840235.1 uncultured Opitutia bacterium
CCGATGACGAGGCGGCATTCTTCGAGATCCCATTTGCAGTGTACCGACAGGATTAATTCGCCGTCTCCACTGGTGACCTGAATAATCTGATCAAGCACCACCTTTTGATCTTTGTATAAAATCGTCTTAACGTAAGCGGGTTTGGCGCGATATTTTTTCAAGGCTAAGCGATAAGAAAATGAATGAGGAAGACTTTGCATCAATCGTTTCCGCACTCCATGAGTAGCAGCAATTGCTGAGGAGAGTTGCTCAAAATCCTGGAAGCCACATTCGCGGGCCGACTCAATCGCCGACTCGGTCACCAGACAATTTTGTTCTAATTGTTTTTGCTGCAGTCTTTCAAAAAACTTTGAGACGCTTTCACAGAAGTCCATGATGTCTTGTTTAGACTCCGTCCCCTTATGCTCTACCACGGCCGTACCGAGTCGATTAACCAAGTAATGCACCAACTCTTTATCGCCTGTGCGATAATCAATCATCACCATCTGAACATTCTCAATATTACACTGGTTAATCACAATCATGCCGGCTTGGTTAAAACCATGAATCTGGAATTGGCTAGGCAGTCGGCCGGTGATGAATGACCCCGCGAAGCGCGGATCGCCGCTAACAAAAGACTCAAACAACGAACGGATGAACCCAGGCGTTAGCTTCGTAATATAAATACTATTATCGAGGGTGAGTTCTTTAGATTTAGGTGAGTAGTAGAACATAAGGTTCCGTCCAAAACCCTGGTTGCGATTTCAATAAGCCCATAAACTCCGTTGTCGGAGCGAATTAAGACCATTGAATACCCACGAACTTACTTAAAAGTTTCGCAGTGAAATCACAGCAGAAGTTATGTAATGACGAGTAATTAGTTAGCGGTGTCGTGGGACTGGTTGACGTGGCGCTTGGTACTAATCACGTCCATGACACTAGAAATCCGTGCCAAACTAACAAGAGAAATTTCTTTAAAATGATTGTAAAAAACTAGTCCCTTTTGAGGGCTTCTTCGACGCCGTTACTGAGGACCATATATAAGGCATAGCGGGCACGTGACATCCCCACATAGGCCTTCCGTCGATCGCGCACGGAGTCTAATTTATCGAAGTCAGTCAGGACCACGGCATGTGATTCCATCCCTTTAAATTTATAAACCGTGGAGCACCGAATAGTCCCACTCTCATAAGGCTTCATGGGGTCGTAAGGTATCAATTTAAGTCCCGCGACCATGTCCTTATCTTTATACGACTCACGACCGGCCCCGTGCATGCTGATAATGACGATATCCTTAGGATCAAAGTCCTTGAGGACCACTTTTTGTATCAACGCATCGAGCATCGCGAACTCCTTACCTTCTTTCAAAGGTGCGGTGGCGATAGCTGGACCAAAAATACGCGACGACTGCTTAACGGTCTGACCCATCACCTTGGCGACCTTCTGTGCAATCTGTTCAGTGTTACGCCAATTATTATCCAGTTTCGCAAACGGAGCTTCATCTAATATTTCCAATAATTCAACGTGGTCGTGGAGTGGAGGCTTAGTGGGTTCAGGATTTAAATACTGATCAAGATCTTCAAACCATCTCCAACGTCCGCGCTTCAATCCACCCTTCAATAAAGTATCCATCAACAAAAGCATATCGCCGTCATCACGAAAATCCTGCCCTTCATCGACGATCAACAAATCATATTTATCGTCCTGAGAAATTTTCTTAGCGGCGACGAGAGCTTGGCGAACGCGTTGGGCGTAATATTCGGGATTCGTTTCACGCTGATCACCGGGTGAACCAATCAGAGTGTCGCAAAAAGTATAGAATGAACCCGCGGTTATAGTAGTGAGACTCTCGCGCTGGACGACGTCATAAAGAAAACCTCCGAG
>CAIMFE010000055.1 GCA_903840235.1 uncultured Opitutia bacterium
CGGAGGTAGAAAACATCCCGAGCAACAATGCATCCGCGTCGATACTAGTGATATTTTATTTATCGCAGGTGGCGCGTTTGTGGGCCTCGATCGCCTCATTGCCAAACGAGCCGGAACTAAATCATTAGGATTTATTCATGGCGGGAATATTCCCCCAAAACTTTCTGCCGAAGAAGTGCTCGCGGGATTACAACCCGAAGACCTTTTCTCTTTCGGTATGATTCCTGAGTTCGTCGGTCGTTTGCCGGTAATTTCTGTTTTAGAACCATTAAGCCGAGATGCTTTAGTAAGAATTTTAACTGAGCCGAAAAATGCGGCGACGAAGCAGTATCAAAAATTATTTGCGATGTCGGGCGTCCATCTCGAGTTTACCCCCGCTGCTTTAGAGGCTTTAGCGGATCGAGCTTTAGAACTTGGCACCGGTGCACGCGGCTTACGTTCCGTGCTCGAAGGAATACTGCTCGAAACGATGTATCACTTACCTGAAGCCGTGGCTGGATCCAAATTTATTGTCACACCCGAAGCGGTGCGTGGAACCAAACCCATTGCGGTCACCCCACCCACGAAAGCCAATAAAAAGAGTGCTTAAATGATTGTTTATCCTGCTATTGATATTCGTAACGGCCGATGCGTTCGACTCAACCAAGGTCGTGACGATGCTCAAACATCTTACTACGAAAATCCCGTTGAGCCCGCAGAACAATTTACTCGAGCGGGTGCGGAGTGGATTCACGTGGTCGACCTCGACGGCGCCTTTGGCGGAGCTCCCCGTAATCTAAATATCTTACAAAAAATTTCCTCACTCGGCCCGAAAGTTCAGTTTGGAGGAGGCATGCGTGATGCCAAGTTAGTGGATGCCGCACTCGCGGCTGGAGCGTCACGCGTTGTCATTGGAACTCGCGCGGCGACCGATTCTCAATTTCTACAAGAGATTGCCAAATCACACGGAAAAAAATTAGCGATTGGGATTGATGCTAAAGATGGACTCGTGGCGGTTAAAGGCTGGACGGATGTTACCCAATTAGACGCAACCGATTTTGCGGTCACGGTTAGTCAGTTGGGAATTTCAACCGTCATCTATACCGACATCGCAACGGACGGAATGCTCACGGGTCCGAATTGGAAATCACTCGAAGCCTTACTCAAACGCTGCACTTGTGGCGTGATCGCATCGGGCGGCGTAGCCAGTGCGGCGGACGTAGCTAAACTCGCACAACTCTCTAAAGCATACCCCAATTTAGTTGGAGTCATTGTAGGTAAGGCACTTTACGAGGGGCGGACGAATGTGGCTGAGTTGCTAGAAGCCAGTCGTACGTAAAAACCCCAATAAATATACCTCAACAAGGGCACTCGGGGCAGAGTTGTCACATTCCTTGGCTTGCCAATTCTGTGTCAATTTAACAGGCTAGTGGTCTATGACTATCGCACGTCACCTCTTTGCCTTTCTAATTTTTACGGCTTCGATCATCGGCGCGCAGGCTGCTAATTTAACCGCTACTCAAATCATCGAAAAAGCACGTACCGCCGTGGCCAAAGAACCCAAGTTTTTGGAACGCATTCAAGGCTTACATTTTGAAATCAAATTTGTTAATCCGGAAAATAAGCCGGCAACCTTCACCATCATTCAACTTGTTGGCCCTAAATCACGTCGCGAGCTCTCCTATAACGAAAATTACACCGTAGAGGTTGTAACCGCCTGTAATGGTCTCGAAGCATGGAAATCTACCCGTGAAATTGGCGGCCAAAAGAGAGCTCAAAACTTCATCATTCCCTTCGATCAAGTCGCCATCCTGAGGGATATGACGATTAATGACTTAGCTTTTTACAGTGCACCAGCCGAAGGTACAGGTTCGGTGAGTTACCTGGGGACGGACGAAATCAATGGCAAAAAAGTTTATTCAGTGGAGTATAAATTTGATTCTGGCTTCAAAATCACACGTCACTTCGGCATGAACAATTTCGAATTAGTAGCCTACGATCAAAAAAGCGCTAAAGGAGAAATCTATCGCCAACAAGTCGAAGAAACCCAGTGGATTGAAGGCGTTTGCTTCGTAAAACGTGAAACTATTTTAATTAATGGTAAAAAAGTATCTGAAGCGATTTACGAAAAAACTTCAATAAATCCAGAGGTTGATGGCAGCTCTTTTGCCTTCCCTATCAAATAAATAATGGGATTTCTACGGGCTAACGAAAAAGACTTTGAAAAAAAGTTGCGTGCCTTTGTCGGCACGGGCGAAGCCTCGGCTGATGTCTCCAAAACCGTCACCGCAATCATTGATGACGTCAGAGCCCGTGGGGATATCGCCGTACTTTATCACACCGCAAGACTCGACCACGCCAAATTAAACATCCGACAAATCCGTGTTCCCGAAGAGCATTTAAAAAGAGCCGTCAATTCACTGAGCCCCGAGAAAAAGAAAAGTATCACGGAGGCCGCAAAGTGTATCGAAGATTTCCATAAGCGTACGCTCCCTAAAAACTGGAAGGCAAAAAATCCTCACGGAGCAACCGTCGGTGAAAGATATCATGCGATTCATCGCTGTGGTCTGTACATTCCAGGCGGGCAAGTACCTCTGGTCTCAACGGTGCTTATGACAGCTATACCCGCTAAAGTGGCCGGCGTACCTGAAATCTGTGCCTGCACTCCGCCAGGCGCCGATGGTAAAATAAATCCAGATATCCTAGCCGCACTTTATCTTTGCGGCGTCAAAGAAGTTTTCGCCATCGGCGGAGCTCAAGCGATTGCTGCGATGGCTCTCGGCACCGACGCCGTGAAGCCGGTAGATAAAATCTTCGGACCAGGAAATGCCTACGTCACCGAAGCTAAACGCCAACTTTTTGGACGCGTGGGAATCGACCTCTTACCTGGTCCCAGCGAAGTCATGATTATCGCCGATCGTACCGCCAAACCTGCTTGGGTAGGGGCTGATTTATGCGCTCAGGCCGAACACGGCAGCGGAAAAGAAAAACTTTATTTGGTCTGCGATAACGAAGAACTGGCTCAACGTTGCCTCTCCGAAGCACGCACTCAATCGAGCACGCTTCAGCACGGCGAAAAAATACGCAAGGCACTCGATCTCATGACCTGTGTTGTCTTGGTATCAAAAATTGAGGAATCAGCACGCGTCGCCAATCTCGTCGCCCCTGAACACCTTGAACTCATGGTCGCTGCCGGAAAAATTAATAAACTCTGCGAATCAATTACCACCGCTGGTGCTATTCTCATCGGCCACCATACACCTACGGTCTTAGGTGATTTTACTGCCGGCCCAAGTCACACACTACCGACTGGCGGAACTGGAAGATTTTTCAGCGGACTCCGCGTTCCCGATTTTCTTCGCCGTACTAGCCTTGTTCGCTACGACGAAGCCTCGCTCAAAAAAGCGGCTTCCGTCGTTGATGCATTCGCTAAGATGGAAAGCTTAGACGCGCACGGAAAGTCACTGAAGGCTCGTTTAGGCTAACCTTTGAGTTTAGCCAAAACTTGTGCGTGCAATAGCGGAGCGGCGGCAATGACATTGCCACTCTTCACCGCATCACCGCCCTGCCAATCGGTTACCTTAACCCCTGCGCCTTTTAAAATCGGAAGCACGGGAATGAGATCCCAAGGATTTAAAATGGGGTCAGCCATCACGTGGGCACGACCGCTCGCGACGAGCATATAACCGTATCCATCGCCCCAGGTGCGTGTATGAGTGACCGCGCTCGCTAATGAATTCCACTGCGCTTGGGGTTGGTATTTTATGATATTATCAAAATCCGATCCGACGATGACGGCGTCTTTCAAGAGAACTTCTTTAGCTCGGACAATGTGACCGTTAAGTTGAGTGAAAACACCATTACCCATCATTCGTTCATTAAGAACGGGCTGATCGATTAAACCGAGCAGAGGCTGCCCCTGAAATTTTAGGCCGATTAAAATCGTGTAGAGAGGAACACGGGAGAGAAAGGATTTGGTGCCGTCGATGGGATCGAGCACCCAACAAAATTCTGCGTCCACATTTTCAGGACCGAACTCTTCACCTAAAATTCCGTGATTAGGATAAGCTTTTTTGATCAGCGTACGCATCACAGCCTCGGCCTCACGATCCGCCACTGTCACGGGTGTTCCGTCAGCTTTGATTTCAATCGAGGTGTCCTCTTGCGCATGTGCTTTTAAAATACCCGGACGGGCTGCGTCGGCCAAAACCTCGGCAAACTTCAGCAGCTCTACTTGATGGGCCTCGGTTAGCATGTAAACAATGGGTAAGGCGAAGAGGTCGACTCTCCAAGCGAAAACCATAAAAGATTATTCATCATGTGCATTTGACCCATAGAAATCGTGCTTCAAGGTAAGGTGTGGACCAAAAAACCGACAAACTCATCGCAGCGAGGCACAGGCCTAATCGTCGCCCAGTGATGCACCAAAGTTGGGATGATTTGATTTTTTTACATTGGGCGTGCGATCCACAAGAAGTTCAATCTCGTCTGCCTAAAGGGCTCTTGGTGGATACTTTCGAATCACAAGCGCACATCAGTATTGTGGGATTCAAAATGAACAACGTACGTCCTTTTAATCTACCTGCCCTTCCCTGGTTGTCGTTTTTTAACGAACTCAATGTTCGAGTCTACGTCGTCGACCAGCAAGGCGTACCCGGAGTTTATTTTTTCTCGCTAGATTGCGACTGCTGGCCGGCGGTCGCCATCGCCCGAAAGTTTTTTAGTTTAAATTATGTTTCCGCTAAAATGAATTTTAAGACTGATAAAAATAAATATCAACTCACCGCCCAAAGAAAAGAAAGTGAGCGGATTGCTCAGTACACCTGGCAGACTAAAAATCATGTTCAAAAAGCAATTCCGGGAACGTTAGCTTTTCATTTAACTGAGCGGTACAATTTCTTTACCGAGAAAAACGGTCAACTTTTACGGGGGCAAGTTCATCACGAACCTTACGAATTAATCGATACGCATTGTACAGAATACAGCGAAGCGCCTATCGCTTGGAATCATTTTTCTAGTCCACAACGTCCGCCCGATTTAGTCCATGCTTGCCGAGGGGTTAAAATCCAAGCCTTCTCATTAGTGAAAACACATGCGTAAGAAACTTACAGCTTATCGCCATGCCGTCTGGGACTGGAATGGTACGTTGCTCGATGATACCTGGCTTTGTTGTGAGGCGCTTAATCAATTGTTATCCGCAGAAAAGCGGCCTCGGTTAGAAACCGAACGATACCGACAAATTTTTGAATTTCCCGCCATCAAGGTCTACGAGAAATTAGGGTTTCCGATTGCCGACGGAAATTTTGAAGCGCTTTCAGCACGCTTCATGGATGCCTACGAAAACCAGAAGTCGAAGTGCGTGCTACACTCTCAAGCGATGGAGGTCCTGAGCCGACTTTCCGGTCATGGTTTATCTCACTCAATCCTTTCGGCTTACGAACATCGACTCTTAGAGCAGACCCTGACCGATCACGACGTTGCCCACCATTTTGTAAAAATCAGTGGCAGTGGTGACATCTATGCGGGCAGCAAAGAAAGTAGAGCTCGGGCTCACCTTAATGACCTCCAACACCACCCCGATGAAGTTGTTTATCTTGGCGATACTGCCCATGACCTCGATGCCGCCAAGGCAATGGGGGCAGATTGCATCTTAATTGCTCATGGCTACCAGCATCGCGACAACCTTGAGGGTCTGGGGGCAAGAGTGGTCGATAGTTTTGAAGAATTGTTAAAAGAAATCTGATAAGAGACCTAAAAATTAAAGGTCGGAAAACGAGTCTAGTGACCGCGTTTTTATTGCCCTTAGCACAGGCTTGGTGCTAGTTTAATTATACCCCTAGTCATCATGAGCGATTCCGTTCCCCAGTTACTCAATTATCTCATTATCTTAGTAGTCGTCGCGATTACCTATTTTATTTTTAGAAAAAAAACGCCTTCTTCCGGACTTAGCGAAGAAATGGCGGATGTGCAAAATGCCGCGGCCGAAGGCTTTGGTGCATCCGAACAAATTTTCCCTCCGTCCAAAGAGTTTGTCGCTAAAGCACGTGTCAAAGGCATGGATGGATATAAAAAACTTTATAAAGAATCGATTGATAATCCTGAAAAATTCTGGGCTGATGAAGCGAAAGAGCTCACTTGGTTTGAGCCTTGGACCAAAGTTCTCGACGAATCCAAAAAACCTTTCTTCAAATGGTTCGTAAACGGAAAAACCAATATCTCTTATAATTGCATCGATGCTCAAATTAACAAGGGGCTCGGAGATAAAGTAGCGATTGTTTTTGAAGGTGAGCCCACGCAGAACGGGACCGC
>CAIMFE010000056.1 GCA_903840235.1 uncultured Opitutia bacterium
AATATTGTTAACTCAATTATTCCTGCGGTGCATGTCGACCGACTGAAACAAGAGGGTGGTTGCGATTTCGGTATGTCATTCCGTGGTAAAGCTCGGTTACGCGTTAATGTGCACAACGCCAAAGGAGAGTTAGGTTTAGTTTTACGTTTAATCCCTGCCCACATTTTCACGCTCGAGGACTTACGTCTTCCGCCAATCGTTAAAGACTTACTCCGCCGTCCGCGTGGTTTAATTTTAGTAACTGGCCCGACGGGTTCAGGTAAATCCACCACACTCGCTTCGATGGTGAATTGGATTAATGACAATACCGATGGACATATTGTAACCATCGAAGATCCGATTGAATATTTTCATACCCACAAAGGTTGTGTGGTTACTCAGCGCGAAGTGCATAGCGACGTCCCTTCATTTGCGGAAGGCGTACGTGCGTCCCTGCGTCAGGATCCTGACGTTATTTTAATCGGTGAAATGCGCGATTTGGAAACCATTGAAGCCGCTATCACCGCCGCTGAAACCGGTCACCTTGTTTTCGCGACACTCCATACCACGGGTGCAGCGCGTACGGTAGACCGTATTTTAGATGCGTTTCCTGCCGGCGCGCGTGATCAGATTCGCGTGCAGCTTTCATCTTCGATTGTTGCGATCATCTCACAGTGCTTACCGCGTACGGTGGATGAGAAACGCGTGGCCGCTTACGAAATCATGGTTCGTACGGATGGTATCGCTGCGAAGATTCGTGAGAATAAAACTTTCCAAATTACTTCCGACATCGAAACGGGTGGCGGTCGTGGAATGCGCACGCTCGATGCTGATTTATTAGCTCTGTTTAATCAGGGTAAAATCAGTGAAGACGAAGTTATGACTTATTGCCAAGACAGCGAAATGGTACGTTCGCGTCTTAATCCTAAAACCAAAATTTAAACTAACTATTTACCATGTTTGAAGACCACAGCGATATCATGCGCGACATTGCCATCGAGGGAAAACTCCTCGATCAAACGCAAGCAGATGAAATTTGGGAGTCCCACGCGACCACCGGAAAATCTTTCGCTGACAGCTTAGTCGACGCTAACCTCGCCGACCGTCCGTCTTTATTACAAGCGATTGCGGATCACTTAGGCGTTCAATTTTATTCAGCGATTCCGACCACGGACCAGGACGATATTTCTAAAGTTCTCAAACCAGCCCAAGCCCACAAGTACGCCGTAGTTCCCGTGGCTGACGAAGCCGGTAAATTAACCCTCGTTGCCAAAGACCCTTTTAACTCGGCCATTATCAACGAGCTCACCTTTATCCTGAAGCGCGAAAACATTGAGTTGGCCGTCGCTGATCCCGACATGGTCGATGCCGCGGTCATTCGTGTTTATGGTGAACCCTCCGCTTCATCGATGGATGACTTGTTGGGTGAGTTTGACCAAATTGATACTGCGGCAGTTGCCGATGATGACGTCGCCAATGCCGCTAGCCAGGCCCCAATTATTCGCTTCGTTGATTTAGTTCTGCAAGAAGCCGTTAAAGCCAAAGCTTCCGATATTCACTTCGAACCTTTCGAAGACCAATTCCGTATTCGTTACCGTATCGACGGCTCGCTCTACGAGATGGCTCCTCCTCCTAAGAATTTAGCCAATGCGGTGACCGCTCGGGTAAAAGTTTTATCCGCACTGAATATTGCCGAGCGAAGAGTTCCACAAGA
>CAIMFE010000057.1 GCA_903840235.1 uncultured Opitutia bacterium
AACGTACAAGCCACCGTCGCGCTGATTAAATCTTTTGGTGCGGAGTTGCTCATCAACGTTGCCCTTCCCTACCAAGATCTTCCGTTGATGGACGCCTGCTTGCATGCGGGCATTCACTACGTCGACACCGCTAACTACGAGCCACCTCACTTAGCTAAGTTTGAATATTCCTGGCAGTGGAATTATCGCGAGCGTTTTGAAAAAGCCGGCTTAATGGCATTACTTGGTTCTGGATTCGACCCAGGCGTGACCAATGTATTCTGTGCCTACGCTCAGAAGCATTTATTCGATACCATTGATACCATTGATATCATGGATGCGAATGCGGGCGACCACGGCTATGCCTTTGCTACCAATTTTAATCCCGAAATTAATATCCGCGAAATTACTCAACGTGGACGTTACTGGGAAAAGGGTGAATGGAAAGAAACCGAACCTCTCGACCCCAAACTTCGAGTTGATTACAACTATCCAGTACTCGGACCTAAGCCTAGCTACCTTCTCTTCCACGAAGAATTAGAATCATTAGCGAAGAATATCAAAGGTCTGAAACGTATTCGTTTCTTTATGACCTTCTCGGATAATTACCTCAACCACCTCAAAGTTCTCCAAAATGTCGGTATGACTCGAATCGACCCCATTGAATTCCAAGGTCACTCGATTGTTCCGATTCAATTCCTCAAAGCCTTATTGCCCGACCCCGCTTCACTGGGTCCACGCACCAAGGGCAAGACCTGTATCGGTTGCGAAATTACCGGCACCAAGAACGGCAAGCCCCGCAAAGTCTTTATCTACAACGTCTGCGACCACCAAGAGTGTTACGCAGAAGTTAAGTCCCAAGCGATAAGCTACACCACGGGCGTTCCAGCAGCTATCGGTGGTGCGATGATTGCCACAGGTAAATGGCTCAAACCAGGCGTTTGGAATATGGAAGAGTGCGACCCCGATCCATTCATGGAAGAATTAAATAAACGTGGCCTCCCTTGGCAGATCCAAGAGCTGCCCGTTTAAATAAAATCTTCATAACCTAAAAAAGCCCGCAGCAATGCGGGCTTTTTATTTGCGACTTAATAAATCTCCCCTCACTTATTGGCTGTGTCCGATCCCCTTTCCGAAGCCTTTAAGAAAATCGACCTCTCGCAGGTGCCTAGCCCCTGCCACGTCCTACACCGCGGCTTACTGGAAAATAATTTAAAGATTCTTCGCGGAGTCATGGATTGTTCAGGCGCGAAAATTATCTTAGCACTCAAAGGTTTTGCCCAATTCAGCGAAGCTAAACTCATTCGCCAATATCTGGCTGGTACCACGGCGAGCGGAATTAATGAAGCTCTCTTAGGTCGTGAAGAATTTGACGGCGAAGTGCATGCCTATTCACCGGCATTTAAAGACGATGAGTTTGTGCATCTCCTGAGAGTCGCTGACCATATTTCTTTTAATTCGATTAATCAGTGGAAGCGACATCAGGCCGCCGCGAAATCTGCGACTCGTAAAGTTTCCTTTGGTCTGAGAGTAAATCCCGAACACGCCGAGGTTGAGGTCGAACTGTATAATCCTTGTGCTTCGGGTTCACGTCTGGGCGCACTTCGCTCTGAGATCAAATCAGCGAGTGATTTAGAGGGACTAGAAGGCCTCCACTTCCATACCATGTGTCAGCAAGGTGCCGATGTACTAGAGCGTACCGTGGCGGCTTTTGAGAAAAAGTTCGGAGAGTTTATTCCCCAAATGAAATGGGTGAACTTCGGTGGTGGACATCACATCACGCGCCCAGGTTACGATATCGAACTACTCGTTAAAATTATCAAAAACTTTAAGGCTAAGTGGGGACAACATATTCAAGTCTACCTCGAACCTGGTGAAGCTGTTGGCATTGGCACCGGCGTACTCGTAGGAACTGTTTTAGATCTAGTTCATAACGGTGTAGATATCGCCATCATCGATGTGTCGGCGACTAACCACATGCCTGACACCTTAGAGATGCCTTATCGGGCTGATATCCTCGGTGCTGATATGCCAGGCGTCCTGCCTCACACCTATCGACTCGGTAGCGTCACCTGCCTAGCGGGCGATGTGATTGGCGACTACTCTTTCGCAGAGCCTTTGAAGATTGGACAGCGCATCCTATTCATGGATATGTCGCATTATACCTTTGTTAAGAATACTACCTTTAACGGTGTACCGCTGCCAGCCATTGCCACTTATGATCCGCAGTCAGGCAAGGTGCAGGTTGTGAGAAAATTCGGTTACGCAGATTACAAGAATCGCCTGTCGTAAAGAATGCGACGGCGATAAATCGCTACGTCGTTAATTTATAAAATAAAAAGGGCCGACTTTCGTCGGCCCTCGAAGTGCTATGAAACTAAACTATTGAGCTTAGAACGCTACTTGAGCCTGGAGACGAATCGCGTCAACTGTGGCTTTGTTGCCAGAAGTGACTACGCCATTGAGCGCAGCTGCACCGGTTGCAGATGAAGTTGATCCAAGTGTGCCGTTGAAGTTCGCACGCTCATAACCAAACTGAATCTTAGCGTTTGGACCATAAACAGCAGTACCGAGTGCATTCAAGGTGAAGTAATAATTCACACCGAGGTACCAAGCGTCAGACTTATTGAAGAAGTTACCAGTGTTACCAGCAGCAAGGGCGGTTTGTTTTGTACCGTTAGCGTAATCACGCTCTAAGGTGTTAATATCAAGACCACGGCCATCAGTATCTAACTTGGTGTAACGAACTACGCCTTCGAAGTTGTCGTTGATCTTGTAAACAACTGTAGCGTTATAACCTTCTGGCTTATGGTCACGGGATGCACCGTCTTGGGTGTCATTAAGCTTGGTGCTCATGTACTCACCCATTGCGGTCCAGTTGAAGTACTGAACTTGTACGAAAGGATTGTAGCCTTCCATAGTGGCATTCTTGTTAGCTGCGGCAGTAGCATCGAAGAACTTGTTCTTACCGTAGTTTACGCCGATTGCGTATTTCTCGTTGTCTGAAACTTTATTGTTCCAAACTAAGTTAGCGTAGTAACCGAGATCATTCTGACCTTTACCGGCAGCAGTGAAGTCGCGATTGCCGTTAGTTACAGCAAGACCGTACTCAAGACCTTGAGGATTAGCTACGCTGTTGAAGAAGAGACCAACGTGGTGGGCACCAAAGCCAAGACGACCATTCTTTTCAGCTTCGTTCCAGTAGCGATTGGTGATACCACGCTCAACAGTGAGGAGCTTGGATGAAGAAGCTTTGAAGAGTGAGGAGAGAGTGCTCTCTTCATAACCCCAAGCTACTTTGCGGTAACCGAGATCGAAAGAACCATAAGTGTCAGCATAGCTGAGCATTGCACGGTCAATCCAGGAACTTGCGCTAGAAGTAGTGTTACCTGAGATATCCATAACGAGATTACCCGTAATGCCTTCACCCACGTCAGCGAGAAGCTCGACGTAGAGACGACGCATAATAAAGCCTTGTTGGCTTGGCAGAGTTTTTACAGCACCGGTGGAACCTGTGGTATAAGAGCTTCCGAAGCTTTGGAATTGAGTTTGGAAATAACCAGAGATGGTTAAGCGCTTAGTTGCATCTTCTTTTGGGAAAACGCGGCCAACGCCAGAAGCGGTACGAGCTTGTGAAGCTTCGTCCAATGTCTTGGCGCGCTCTTCAGCGGTGATGAGGCCTTTCTTGACCAAGAGATCAAGAGTAGCTTTGTCTTGCGCAAACGAAGATACAGCAGTGAGTGCCGCAGCTGCGATGAGCATGGATTTGAGGGTAGTGTTCATAGGATAGTATGTGATGAAAGCACCGACACCTTACCATTTTTAGACTTCAATCGTATGTCTAAAATGTGACAAGTGCGTGACTATGCTGCTGGCTTTGTTTATTTTTTACTAAAAATTAGCAAATTACCCCATCGAATCCATAATTTCGCTCAAACCTTCAAAAATAGAGGAGAACCGAGGCCTCCAATTTAATTCAGTCAATGCCCGGGTGTTATCAATAAATCGACTGGGCTGCGTTCGACCACCCCGCTGCATTCTGGGTCCAGCAGGTGCGTTGATGTCAAAGATTGGCTCACCCTTACCGAGTTTTTTTGCAGTCCACTGAATGAGTTCATCTTTCCGCACAGGATGACCATCCGTAATATTATAAACACGCGAACCGGTTGGACCACCCAAACAAGCCGCTAAAATCGCACTCGCTGCGTCATCGCGATGCAGGTAATTAATTAAGTGATCCGTGCGACCACCAAAAACGAGTTCACCACGCATGAGTTGGTTGAGTAAGTGGTGACGACCAGGACCATAAAGCCCGCCGAGTCGCAGCACCCGCGTATTTTGAATCTTGGAATTTAAAACAGATTTCTCTCCGGCTAAAATAATATCCGCAATGGTTTCTCCACCCGCGACACTATCTTCAGTCACACGAGCGCCGTCATCCTGACGATATACACCCGTTGAACTTGTAAAAATAAAACAGCTCACCTTCGTTTGCTCAGCCCAACAAATCGCATTTTTAACCCCTAAATCATAGGCTAAAGTATATGCGTCAGGACCGCCTCCACCCGTGCTTGCAGCATAAACAACCACATCGAAATCACTAGGTAGCACCGACCAATCAGGACTAGAAATATCAAAGGCCAAACTCGGTATGCCCGACGACTCTAATTGTTGTTTTGATTTATCGGATCGAACCACTCCTACAACTTCGTGACCTTGAGACTTTGCTAAGTGGGCTAAAGCCGTCCCAATATAACCACATCCCAAAATAATAATTTTCATGATTAC
The DNA here is from genome assembly GCA_903840235.1 of uncultured Opitutia bacterium. Classification (GTDB taxonomy): domain Bacteria; phylum Verrucomicrobiota; class Verrucomicrobiia; order Opitutales; family UBA953; genus UBA953. The sequence continues at coordinate 4,768 of CAIMFE010000057.1, forward strand.
TTGGGATTTATGAAACTAGAAATCCACTCAACCGGGGTTGATCCCGCTTGAGCAGAGAGAAGGGTGAAAAGTTCTTTGGCGTCGGCCTGCGCTGATTGCCGAACCGAAGAATCTTCCACGCATAACTTAAGTCTTTCCGCTAAAGACTCAGGTTCACACTCCGTCTGCAAATACTCGGGCCAGGCTTGACGTTTTAATAAAATGTTCGCGATGCCCAGATTGTCGATTCTCCCAGCAATGAGTCGACGTCCCACCCACCAGGTTAAGGGATTAGCCCGATAAACCACCGCTCCAGGAATACCCGCTAATGCTACGGTTAATGACATGGTTCCAGAACTGACTAGTGCCGCGCTTGCAGCGACATCACCCTCACCTACGGGATGTAAATCAATGCCCTTCGCCTGATTTCCATATTCAGCGCAGAGTCGATAAAGCTCCGCATGCACTGCACCACCCGTGTGTAAAACCACCGCTCTCTTCTTTGGATAATTTTTTCGGAACAGAGCGAAGGCTTCGATCAAGGTCGGGAAAATTTTCTTAACGGGCTTGGGGCGACTTCCGGGTAAAAGTAAAATGGGACCATTAGGGTCATAAGATAAATTAGAATGATGACCTGGCTCAGCAAAAGGATGTCCCACAAATTGGGCATCTAATTTAGTGTCCTTATAAACCGCGGGCTCAAAAGGAAAAATAGTTCCAAGAGCATCTAGGTCGCGGGCCATCGAAAATCGGCGATTAGGTTTCCAGGCCCATAATTGTGGGCTTACATATTGAATCACTTGCGTTTTACCGCCGCCCTTAACCGAAATTCCAGCCTTACGTAATTCATTCGCAAATCGTAAATTCAATCCAGGGTAGTCGACTAAAATAACTAAACCGGGCTTCCATTCCTTTGTCCATTCTACCATCCGAGAAAAAAGTTTTTTGTAAAAAGGATACGCAGCTAAAACTTCGACAATTCCTACAGCAGAAAACCCTGTCATATCGAAAAGTAATTGTGCTCCAGCCTCACGGAGACTCGGTCCACCAAACGCAGCGATTTTCAATTGAGGATTTTTCGTTAATAACTCCTTAACAATTTTAGCAGCATGCTGATCGCCCGAATGTTCTCCGGCTAAAATCAATACATCAACCCCGCCCGCACGTGGACGTTCAAATTTTGCTGGGATTGAAGGGAAAGCGCTCATGCACGCTGCATTCCTGCGCGAATCTGTTCCGTGATTTTAATCGCGACATCTAATGCGTTACGTCCCAACTCACCGGAGACCTTTGGACTTTTTCTTTCACGCACACAGCTAACGAATGAGTTTAATTCCACGGCGAGAGGCTCGGCCTTCTCAATCGGAATCTCTTCTTTAATGATGCCACCAGGAACGCTCGGATCGATACGCACGGTGTGACCTTTTTGCTCCATGAAATCAATCGAAAGATATCCGCCATTTTGGAAGACACGAATTTCACGATTCTTCTTCAGCGAAACTCGGCTCGCATTCAAATTAGCCACACAGCCGTTCTTAAAAAGAATTCGAGCGTTAGCAATGTCTTCGGTTTTGGTTACCACGGATACGCCGACTGCATCAATTCTCTCCACAGGAGAATTAGCCAATTGTAAAACGATCCCAATATCGTGAATCATTAAATCTAGCACTACACCTACCTCAGTACCACGCGGAGTAAACGGTGCTAATCGTTCGGCGGTGATGTAACGCGGATTGGTAACGGTTTTCTCTAAAGAGGACATCACTGGATTATAATGTTCGATGTGACCTACTTGAACAATCCGTTGAGATTCGTGGGCGGCATTCAGAATTTGTGATGCCTCTTCCAGCGTTACGCACAAAGGCTTCTCAATTAAAAGATGACATCCCTTTTTCAGGAGTGGAATGGCAACCTCAGCGTGTAAATTGGTCGGAACAACGACACTCACTGCGTCACAGGCTGCTGCCATTTCATCTAATGATAAAAATCTTTTACACTTGTGCTTGGCACAAATTTCCTGGGCCCGCTCATCGTTGGGTTCATAAATCCCGGCGAGCTCCGCATCAGGTAAGGTGGAGTAAATACGGGCATGATGTTGACCGAGTGAACCGGTCCCCACTACCCCACAACGAATTCGCGCAGCAGCCATAAGGCGAAGATTTACGGACTACGGACAACCTTCAATCCGAAAACCCACCAACTTTAGATTCAAAGGCCACATGAGCGTCTTTCAGCGTCACTTTGACTGAGGACCCATCCAAAATCTGTCCTGCTAAAATTTCTTTAGCCAGCGGGGTTTCAATTTCACGTTGAATGAATCGACGTAACGGACGAGCCCCATACACGGGATCCAATCCACGATCGGCTAACCACTGCAGAACCTTTTTATCCAAGGTTAAGCGAATCCGTTTCGCAGCTAGACGCGCGTTGAGATCCTTGATTAACAATCCAGCGATAGCAGCGACCTCATCGATGCCCAGCGGATGGAATAAAACAACTTCGTCGACGCGATTCAGGAACTCGGGGCGGAAGTGCTGACGTAAATCCGCCATCACTGACTCGCGAACGCTTTCCGACATCTCACCCATACCGGCAGAAGCCGCAATGTGGCGACTACCGATATTCGAGGTCATAATAAAAATAGCATTTCGGCAATCCACCGTGCGACCTTGTGAATCCGTCAAACGACCATCATCTAAAACCTGTAATAAAATATTGAATACATCGGGGTGCGCTTTTTCAACCTCATCGAGCAACACAACGCAGTAAGGGTGACGACGGATTGCCTCGGTGAGTTGTCCGCCATCTTCGTGACCGACATAACCTGGAGGCGCTCCGACCAAACGGGAAACGGCATGCTTCTCCATGTACTCCGACATATCGATTCGAATCATCGACTTTTCGTTATCGAAGAGTTCGACCGCCAAGGCCTTAGCTAATTCAGTTTTACCAACACCCGTAGGTCCAAGAAATAAGAATGATCCCACTGGGCGGCGCGGATCTTGCACACCGGCACGTGAACGCTGGACCGCATCTGCGACCGCCAATACGGCTTCTTTTTGCCCAACGACCCGCTCTTGAAGGCGGGTAGTGAGTTGTAAAAGTTTTTCGCGTTCTGAAGCGAGTAGTCGAGTGATTGGTACGCCCGTCCAACGTGCGACGACTTCGGCAATTTCTTCAGGCGTTACAACTTCCCTAAATAAGCCAGTGCCAGTTTTAGCAGACTTCTCAAGCGTCGCGACATCTTTTTCTAATTGAGGAATACGGCCGTGGCGGAGTGCTGCCATCGTATTAAGATCATTTTTTCTTTCTGCATCAATCATCTCACGACGGGCAATATCTAGTTGTTCACGAGCGGCGCGCACTTTGGTTACAGCAGCCTTATCGGACTCCCAACGATTACGCATCATTCGCTGAGATTCACCGGCTTCGGCTAATTCTTTTTTCAATCCACCTAAGCGAGCTTTTGAGGCATCGTCTTTTTCGTTTTTCAAAGCAGATTCTTCAACCTCTAGTCTTAAAACATTTCGATTTATAATATCTAATTCCGCCGGCACACTATCGATTTCTGTACGAATCTGTGCACAAGCCTCATCGACCAAATCAATCGCTTTATCTGGTAAAAAACGGGAAGTAATGTAGCGATCGGATAAGACTGCCGCTTCGACTAAAGCAGCATCTTCAATCTTAACACCGTGGTGAACTTCGAAACGTTCTTTCAATCCACGCAAAATAGAAACCGTGTCGGGCACACTAGGAGGTTCGACCATGACTTGTTGGAAGCGACGTTCCAGGGCCGCATCTTTTTCAACGTGCTGACGAAACTCATCAAGCGTCGTAGCTCCGATGCAATGCAATTCACCGCGAGCCAACATCGGCTTGAGTAAGTTAGCTGCATCCATTGCGCCATCCGCTTTTCCAGCACCGACTAAAGTATGCATTTCATCAATGAAAAGAAGGATGCCACCTTCCGCTGATTTAACTTCAGCTAAAACAGCTTTGAGGCGCTCTTCAAATTCACCGCGGTATTTAGCACCCGCCAAAAGTGATCCCATATCTAAGGAGAAAATAACTTTATTTTTTAGCCCCTCCGGAACGTCGCCGCTAATAATACGTTGAGCGAGGCCTTCGACGACGGCAGTTTTACCCACGCCAGGTTCACCAATTAAAACGGGGTTGTTTTTAGTACGACGAGAAAGAATTCGGATGACGCGACGGATTTCCTCATCTCGACCGATCACCGGGTCCATTTTACCTGAACTGGCTCGTTCGGTTAGATTAATGCCGTATTTACTAAGTGCCTCGTAAGTGGCTTCGGGATTCGCGGTGGTGACGCGCTGCGATCCACGTACGGCTTTCAGCGCAGTCATGATGGCAGCTTTACCAAAATTAATTTCTTTGAAAATCGGGCTCAAAGAAGATGATTCCGCCAAAGCCAACAGGACGTGTTCAGCGGAAACATAATCATCCTTCATCGTTGCAGCCTCTTCTTTCGCTTTTAATAAAACAGATTGAGACTCGGTTGATAATCCAGGCTGCGCATTGGCGTTGGCCAATTTGGGCTGACGGGCTAAAATCCCAGCCAACGCCGAGAGGATTGTTTTTTCTTCTTTATTAGCGCGACGTAAGAGCGCAGAGACTACTCCACCCTCTTGAGTCATGAGACTAAAAAGAATGTGGGCGGGTTCGATCGCAGCATGACGACGTTGTACGACATCGCTCTGTGCTAATTGTAAAGCTTCCGTAGTTTTATCCGTCAGATTTCCGTAGGGTGTACTCATATAAATAAAACTATGCACTAACTAGACCAACCGACTTACTATAAGATTATACTTAATTTTAGGGGTGTAAACGCATATAATTGATTAATTAAGAACCACCTGTGTCAAACTGAGGTGACAGCCCGTCACCCTCGCGACGAGTTGTCGCAAAACTGCCCAAGAGTCATGTATTGCGAAATCGCAGACGATTTGATACATTTAATCGAATGAAGCCGACGAAGCAACTTGCCGTCCTCGAAAGGTTGCTCGACGACCCTTCGCCCGTGGTGCGTGAAGCGGTAATTAACGAAATTAAAGCGGCGGGTGATGAAGGGTTACTCTGGCTCGAGGTTCTTACTAAAAATAAAAATTTAGCGAGTCACGCGAAGTCACTCCTCTCCAATTTACGTACTTCGGAATTAGCAGCCCGCCATTTCATCGAACACATTAAAGGCGGCATACAAGATTTAGAAGAAGCCTGCTTACTCTTCGAACGCGTGATTCACCCAACTCTCGCCGACAAGGCTTACGATCAGGAGCTGGATCATTTAGCCGAACGCACCAGACAACTCATTACCGAGCCCCTCACGGTGCAGGATAAGTGTCGCTTACTCTGTCGTGTTATTTTCGGCGAAGAAGGCTATCGCGGCGCCCAAGAATCCTTCTCGAAGCCCGATTCATCTTTTCTCTCAACCGTCATTAAATCGCACCGCGGTATTCCTATTTCACTTTGTCTGATCTTCTTACTCGTCGCCCAGCGCCTCAGTCTCCCCGTCCAACCGGTTGGCCTACCTGGAAGATTCATGGTCGGTATTTTTAAAAATAAAAATCCTATCTTTATCGATTGTTATGAAGGTGGAACCTTCCGGACTCGTTCGGAAATTCAGTTAATGTTACTCAATAACCATCTACCCGCGGACGATGCCTTCTTAAAGCCGATCAGCGCCGAACAAACGATTGCTCGCTGTTGCCGAAACCTAGTCTCGCAATTTGAGTCCAACGGAGATGATAAAAACAGTCGTCTCTTCCTGAGCTTTGTAAATATTATCGAAAGTCGCACTTAATTTATCCACGTGGAAAATAGCATTACATTAAAAGAAATTTTGAGCATGGATTTTCCACATCCCTGCTTGGCGGTGCTCGGCGATCCCATCAGCCATTCGCTAAGTCCAGCGATGCATCATGCCGCACTGCAATCGCTGGCCCCAACCCACCCTCAACTCTCGCAAGTTAAATATTTAAGACTGCATATTAAATCCGAAGAACTCGCCCAAGCCCTCACGGTTCTGCGATCGAAAAATTTTATCGGACTCAACTTAACCGTTCCGCATAAGATTGCGGCTTTGAGTTTAGTAAAAAGTTTATCACCCGAAGCTAAAAAAGCCGAATCGGTTAACACCTTAGTGCCCACTCCAGACGGCTGGGCTGGACATACCACGGACGGACAAGGTTTTCTCGAAGCACTGAATGAATACTCCGGCAGTGGGGTAAAACAAAAAGATGTCATTATTCTTGGAGCCGGTGGAGCAGCCCGAGCGATTGCGGCAGCGTGTATTCAAGCCGACTGTCGCAGTTTGATGATTGCTAACCGTGATATCACCAAAGCGAAAAACTTAGTGGAATCTTTAAACGACCCACGAGTTTCCGCCGTTGGCCTAAAAGAAATCGGCACCATCCACTCGGGTACGATTATCGTAAACTGCACCACCCTCGGCCTTAAGCCCGACGATGCATTACCTTTAGCTGAATCACTTTTAAAGAGTGCCGGATTTATTTTTGATACTACTTACGGCGCACATAAAACCTCTTTAATCAAAACAGCGAATAAACTAGGGGTTAAAGCTTGCGATGGTCGATCGATGCTACGCTGGCAAGGTGCGCTCGCTTTTAAACTCTGGACAGGTATAATTCCTCCCCACGAACCCATGCGCACGGCGCTCGGAGAAAAATAATATGCAGCTCATTGATTTCCAAATCTTCATGGCACTCCATCCAAACATCACGGCAGTTTTTATTGGAGCGATGGGTGCCTGCGTGGGAAGTTTCTTGAACGTCTGCATTCATCGTCTGCCCAAAGGTGAATCGATTATCAGCCCGCCCTCACATTGTGCCTGCGGACAAAAAATACCTGGCTGGTTTAATGTGCCATTGTTCGGTTGGCTACTGCTCCGAGGCCGGGCGAAATGCTGCGGAGCAACGATTTCGGTCCAGTATCCGTTGGTTGAATTAATCACTGCCCTACTTTTTGTAACTGCCTTTTTAGTTCTTTCTCCGGTTAAGGCGGCTATCGGTTGCGTCTTTCTTTCTCTGTTAATTATTTTAGCCGGATGCGACATGAAGGACATGCTCGTGCCCGACGTGCCTAATTTCTTATTAGTGGGACTGGGACTATTCTTTTCAATCGTCGCGCCCTCACTCCACGGCGAAACGGGTTCCGGCCTGGAAATTATAAATCGGATAAACTCGGCGACAGACTCACTGATCGGAATCGCGGTGGGAACAGCACTCGTTTGGTGGATTCGGACCATCGCAAGCGTCATCATGGGCCAAGAAGCGATGGGCGAAGCCGACATTATTCTCTGTGCTGGCGTCGGTGCCTTCTGCGGATGGCAAGGTGCACTATTTTGTTTGTTCGGCGGTTCGGTCATCGGCGTTATCATTAAATTGCCGTCCGTTTTGGCCCTCTTTGGACCCAAAAAAGAGTCCGAAAGCGTCCCATTTGTGCCGAGTATGGCTATTGCGGCAGCACTTTGGTTCTTTCGGGGTCCTGAATTAGTCACCGCTTGGCATTTGTGGGTAAATTCTTGAGGTTTCTGGCTTGTCTACCCGCCCAAGGTTAACCCAAATAAGACACACCCCTATGAAGCAAATCGCTCTTTTAACTCTCATCGCCTCTGCCGCCATGGTTGGCTGCAGCAGCTATGACACCCCTAACCACGGAAAAAACGTGTCCATGGAACCCGCTCATAACTTCCTCGGCATTGTTAAAGTGGAACCCGGCTCCTACGGCGCCATCAATAATTCTACCGTTCGTTTAAAAATGGATGACTTCTATTCTCGCCGCACCAATTCGGGCGACCGCGTAACGCTTCTTTGGGGTGCTATCACCCTGACCGATTACTAAATCGATAAAGTGTCCTCTTGCAGAAGCCCCGATTTCGGGGCTTCTTCATTTATAGGAAAATGAACGATACGAGCAGCAACGTCGCTAGACACCTTCGCCATGCCGCGCTGAACAACCCCCAAGCGATTGCGACGCTATCACCACTGTCTGTTAACGAAGATGGCCGCGTGATTCATGACTGGTGTTCATTTTTAAAACTCGATCAAGAAAGCGATGCGGCGGCGCGAATTTTTCACGCGGAAGGTATCACCGCAGGCACCCGCACCTTACTCGCTGTACGCGCTGGACATGACCTCATCGTGTGCATGTTTGGACTTTTAAAACTCGGAGCCATCCCCATCGCCATCGATCCGGGTATGGGCTGGAAAAAAATGTTACAGTGCATCGAGAACACTATTCCCACCGCACTCGTCGCTCAGTCCAAACCTTTTTACTTAAGCTATCTTCCATTCAAAGCATTTGAGTCACTTCAATTCCGTATTAAAGTGGGCGGACGTTCCTGGAAAAAATTACTGAGCGATTGTTCAACCTCCACAACCCGACCACTCGAACCAGTCACGGCATCAAGCCTCGCCGCGATTATTTTTACCTCGGGTTCCACGGGAACACCTAAAGGCGTGCGCTACACACACGGCATGTTCGATGCGCAAATTTCTCTCGTTCGTAAAACCTATCAAATTCAACCGGGTGAAGTCGACATGGCGATGCTTCCCGTGTTTGGATTATTTAATCCTGCTCTCGGCGTAACCACCGTCACCCCACTCCTCGATCCCTCTCGCCCCGCTGATGCGAATCCGGCACTCATTGTCTCCGCTTTGCTGTCAGAGAAAGTAACTTCATCGTTTGGATCGCCCGCTATCTGGGGAAAAATCGCCCAGTACTGCGAAACCCAAAAAATCAGCCTGCCATTATTAAAGCGACTCTTGATTGCCGGTGCACCAGTACCGATTCCGCTCTTAAAACAACTGAAGAAAATCGCTCCGCATTGCCAAATTCACACTCCCTACGGCGCGACCGAATGCCTGCCAGTGTCGAGCATTGAGTCGAATGAAATTCTCAACGAAACATTTGCAGAGACATTACGCGGACAAGGAACCTGCGTGGGTAAACCCGTGGCATCAGTAAAAGTTAAAATTATACAAGAGACGAGCGACGTCATTCGGAATCTTGACGATGCTACCGTTTACGCGCCCAATACGATTGGCGAAATCATTGTCACCGGGCCGAGCATCACACATGCCTATGATCACAATCCTGAAGCCACGCTGCGGACCAAAATAAACGGTGATTCCGAGCTCTGGCATCGCATGGGTGATTTAGGAAGATTGGATCAAGACGGACGACTCTGGTTCCACGGTCGCTGCATCGAAAAAGTAGTCACCGCAGAAAATATTCTGACCACTGAGTCTATTGAGCCAGCGTTTCAACAACATGCGGACGTGGCTCGTTGCGCGCTTATTGGTATTGGCAATGCCCCCAATCAAATCCCTGTTCTAGTCGTTGAACCCAAAGCCGATTGTTTTCCTGAGTCTCGTGGTGAGATCATAAAATTCACCGAAAGCCTCTGGGAAATCACTCGCCTACATCCCATCGCCAATCAGGTTAAAAGAATTGTTTTTCAAGAAAAACTTCCGGTCGACGTCAGACATAACGCCAAAATTCATCGACTGCAACTCACGTGCGAATGGAATCAAAAACTTCGCCGAGAAATTAAAAAGCTTTCATGAAAAAACCCTGCGTACTAGTCACCGGCGGTGGAGGTTTTTTAGGCCAAGCCATCGTCGAACGCTGTCTACTGCGTGGTTACGAGGTACGCGTCATTGGACGTCAACCCCTGCCGAAGTCCATCGCCGACAAAGTCGACTTTAGACAAGGAAGTCTAGCGAATCAAAAATTCGTGCAATCTGCCGTTGCAGGTTGTGATTATATTTTTCACGTCGCTGCCAAAGCGGGCATTTGGGGAAAGTGGGAAGACTACGTAGAATCTAATATCACCGGCACACATCATCTCATCACCGCGGCCCGAGTGCTTGAAGTTAAAGCCTTTGTTTACACGAGCAGCCCGAGCGTCGTTTTCACGGGAGGATCTTTTAACGGTGCGAACGAGGAGCTGCCCTATGGGAGAAACTGGCTCTGTGCTTATGCGGAAACGAAAGCCGCCGCCGAAAAAATTGTCTTAAAAGCGGCCTCATCCCGTTTACGTGTTTGCGCTCTGCGACCTCATTTAATCTGGGGGCCCGGCGATCATCATTTATTTCCAAGAATCATCGCGAGTGCCCGCAGTGGAAAACTTAAAATCGTCGGCGACGGAAATAATAAAGTGGATGTGACGCACGTCGATACCGCGGCTAACGTTCACCTGCAAGCGCTCGATGCCCTGCTCGCCGGTAAGGCGAATGGAAAGGCCTATTTTATTTCACAAGGCACTCCCGTAAAACTTTGGGAATTTGTGAATCGCCTCCTTGTTGGTGCAAACATCAAACCCGTTACCCAAAGAATATCGCTGCGCAAAGCCTACATTCTTGGTTCTATTTTTGAAACTATTTGGACGCTATTTAAACTAAAAGGCGAGCCACCCATGACGCGATTTGTCGCGGTAGAATTAGCGAAGGATCACTGGTTCGACGTTTCTGCAGCACAAAAAGACTTGGGCTTAAAACCCGCACATAATACTTGGACGGCGCTGGACGCCTTGGCCCTCACTTATCGTAAATCAAAATAAGCCTAAGGCTTGCCCTTCTAGATAAATCACTCACCTCTCTCTCATGACTTCGACCGGACTCCAAGCAGACAAATCTTATGTAGTCTCCATGAAGACCTGGTTCGATCAAACGGACGGACTCGGCATATTACACCACTCCCATTATGTTCTCATGATGGAACGAGCACAGAAAACCATGTTCGTTACTTTAATGGGCAAGGATACGCTCGATCCCGCAATCGCACCCGATGTTTACGTGGTCGTCCGCGATTTACAGATTCAATACCTGCAACCCATCAAACCTGAATGCGAAGTGAAAATCATTCTACGGGTTAAGAAAGTTCGCGCCGCTGGGCTGATGATTGATTTCGAATTCCGTAATACTGAT
>CAIMFE010000058.1 GCA_903840235.1 uncultured Opitutia bacterium
GAAGTCCAAGCGGAGAAGAAAGTGAAGATTGCGTATTCTGTTGGCACGATGATTGAAGTTCCTCGCGGAGCTTTAACGGCTGACGAAATTGCGCATACTGCTGAATTCTTCAGCTTCGGTACGAATGACCTCACCCAAACAACCTTAGGTGTTTCGCGTGATGACATGGGTAACTTCCTCGGTGCTTACACCGAAAATGAAATCTTCAAAAAGAATCCGTTCGCAAGCCTCGATCAAACAGGCGTCGGTCAATTAGTGAAGATTGCCATCGAGAAGGGCCGTCAAACTCGTCCTGATATCAAACTCGGTATCTGTGGTGAACACGGCGGTGAGCCTGAGTCCGTTAAGTTCTGTCACCGCGTAGGCTTATCTTACGTTTCTTGTTCGCCTTACCGCGTACCCGTTGCTCGCCTCGCCGCCGCCCAAGCGGCGATTGAGGAAAAACGTGCAGCCAAGAAATAGTCTCTTAGCCTAATCCGATAAAGAGGGGCGAATCGAAAGGTTCGCCCCTCTTTTGTGCCCATAAATAATAGGAATAAAAATTATTGAGTTTTGTATCGTCCAACCGACCCCTTTTCCAACAAGGTATGAGGCAGACATGAATCGACTTTATGTAGAAAAGAAACCCGCGTTTAGGTCCGAGGCCGATGCGCTTCTGCATGACGTCAGGGAATCTCTTCGCCTTCAAAATTTAGAGTCTCTTCGCATTCTTCAACGCTATGATATCGAAGGGGCGAGCGAAGCTTCTATTCAAAAAGCCATCCCTACCGTTTTTGCGGAATCTCCGGTTGATGATGTTTACCTAGAGAATTTTCCTTCGACCTCTGAAGAAACTATTTTCGGAGTCGAATACTTGCCTGGTCAATTTGATCAACGTTCAGACTCCGCTGCGCAGTGCTTACAAATTGTCGGGGGAGGTGAACGTCCCACCGTCGCGGCCGCTCGAATTTATTTAGCTAAAGGAAAATTAACTACCGAAGAGACTAATAAGCTAAAAAAATATTTAATTAATCCGGTCGATTCTCGTGAGGCAGATTTAGCCAAACCAAATTCAATCCGTCGAAAAGCCCCTGAGCCATCCGCTGTTCCAGCGATTAAAAATTTTTTAGTTAAATCTGCCCAGGAATTAGGTGCACTTCGCAAAGACCTGGGATTAGCGATGTCCGATGCCGACATTCTTTTTTGTCAAAATTACTTTGTTAAGGAAGCGCGCCGTGAGCCCACTTTGACGGAGTTGAAATTACTCGATACTTATTGGTCGGATCACTGTCGCCATACGACATTCTTAACTGAGTTGACTGCCGTCGAATTCGCTCCCTCTCCCTTACTCGAACCTTTCCGCTTAGCTTGGGAAAAATATAAACAAGTTCGACTGGGTCTTAATCGCCAAGGCAAAGCGATTTGCTTGATGGATATTGCGACCATCGGCGCACGTGAGTTGAAACGTCGCGGCTTACTAGATGATCAAGAAGACTCGGAAGAAGTGAATGCGGCGTCGATTGTTGTACCGGTCGAAATAAATGGCAAAATGGAAGAGTGGTTGGTGATGTTTAAAAACGAAACGCACAATCACCCCACAGAAATTGAACCCTTTGGCGGTGCTGCCACTTGTTTAGGCGGTGCCATTCGCGACCCTCTTTCAGGTCGCTCCTACGTCTATCAGGCCATGCGAGTAACGGGTGCGGCTAATCCGTTAACCCCTTACGACCAAACTCTGCCTGGTAAACTTCCTCAAAGTAAAATCACA
>CAIMFE010000059.1 GCA_903840235.1 uncultured Opitutia bacterium
ACGGTCAAGTAAAGCATAACGACTCAACGCTTTCTCCGGATGAATCAAAGCAATCGTCGTTTCACTTTTTACGCCAGTGGCAACACCCGCAGCTACATTGAAACCAGCCGCGAGTAAACTTGCCCGCACCGCGGTCGAAGCAGAATAGGTAAAGAGAGCGAGCGACTTGTCTGATTTCACCATCGCAAATAATTTTTTAAACGCATCGGGATGCCAACCGTGAGTATCGGTCTTATGTGAAAAGAAATCGTAAAAAATAATATCGGGTTTTTCTGATACCTTCGGGGCAGTTTCCCAGAAATCGCCCTCATGTAATTCCCAACTCAATCCTTGGAACTGTCGGGATACCCAATTTTTACGGGCCAGAATCGCATCGGGGGCACTATGACGGAGATACTCAAATTTAGATTTATGGGTGAGGGCTAAACGGAGTGCATCGAGATTATTTTCGAAGCTGATGATTTTCATCCGACGCACTTCACCTTCACTGGCGAGTTTCTCATAACACTGCACCGCCGCCATCGCATTCGTGGCGGCACCGAGTCCCACATCCCAAATAATGAGTTCAGGAACATCGTTTGCAGATTTTCCTTCAGGTAAGCGTAAGTGTTTCAGTAACTCAGCTTGATCGACGTAAAGTGACTTCGCTTCATCCATCGGAGGCGTATGCGAATGCATGATTTCACCCGATGATACTTGCTTGATACTCGCAAAGCCCGCGGGGGCGATATGCACCACATAATCGCCGAGTGTACGCGGGCGACGTTCCTTGCCGACCTTCGGAGGGCTGGCCGGATTCTCCGCATCTTCAACCGCGAGCACCGACCGACGGTCATTATAGTAAGTTAAAAATCTATCTTCTAAAATACTCTGACGAATCTCCCGCATCATCTGATGATAAAAGGCGATGTTGTGCTGGCCGAGCAAAGTCCAACCTAACGGCTCGCGCGTTTTGGTTAAGTGATGCAAATAGCCACGAGAGTATTTTTGGCAGACCGGACAGGCACAAGAGGCATCGATTTTCTCCTCCGAGAATTTGTAAACCGATCGACGTAATTGCAGTAATCCTTTCGAAGTGAAAGCAGTGCCAAATTGGGCGACTTTATTGGGGATAATGCAGTCAAACATATCCACGCCACGATGCACGGCCTCAAGCAAATCGAGCGGAGTTCCCACACCCATGAGATAGCGTGGTTTATCTTCGGGTAAAAGTGCGGCGGCGATTTCGCACGTGTCCTCGCGCTCTTGTTTTTCTTCGCCGACGGCGAGACCGCCAATCGCAAATCCATCGAAAGGTAATTGGGTTAATCCATCCGCACTTTGTTTTCGAAGTTCCGGATAGAGCGCACCTTGTACGATACCGAACATCGATTGCGGAGACTCGCCGCGCGCTTTCAAACTACGTACCGCCCAACGTTGGGTAATTTCTAAAGCACGTTTTGCGGTGGCCTTGTCCGCAGTCGACGGAATACACTGATCCAGCACCATCATAATATCGCTGCCGATGGCCATTTGTGTCGCAATACTCACTTCCGGACTCAGCAAAATCTTTTTACCATCAACGTAACTTCGGAATTCCGCGCCGTCTTCGCCTATCGAACGAGAATGTGGAAGAGAAAAAATTTGGTAGCCGCCCGAGTCCGTTAAAACCGATTTATTCCACGTCATGAATTGGTGAATGCCACCAAACTTTTGAAAAACTTCGGGACCTGGTCGCAGTAATAAGTGATAAGTATTCGCTAAGAGAATTTGCGATCCAGAGTCATGAAGTGTCTCAAAAGTTTGCGCCTTAACCGTCGCCTGCGTGCCCACGGGCATAAACAGAGGAGTTTTAACCTCATTATGTAGGGTATGGAATGTCGCCGCCCGAGCTCTTGAGCCAGAAGCTTTAGCCTCTAATTTAAACTTTAAGCGAGATGCCGACATGCAGTTGCTCCATCGGTAGGTTACCTAAATCGAAATAGCAAGATTGCGAAAATTGGGCGATTTAAGCCAATTTAAGGAATTTGGAACTTGTTAGCCTTTAAGGTGTTTCCTATGAACCCAACGATACTATTAATAATGAAAAAGTTACTTACTCTTATTACCCTCGGACTACTCAGCGCCCAGCTTTGTGCGGAGGAGAAAAAAATGAATGTGCTCTTCATTGCCGTTGATGACCTTCGTCCTGAATTAAGTTGTTACGGTAACACTGCCATCAAGACCCCCAACTTTGATCGTCTGGCTAAACGCGGCATGGTCTTTAATCGCGCCTACTGCCAACAAGCTATCTGTGCACCATCACGTGCATCCATCATGACCGGAAAACGCCCTGACAGCACACGCGTCTGGGATTTAGAAACACACTTCCGCACTGCCCTGCCCAACGCAGTCTCCCTCGGACAGTTCTTCATTAAGAATGGATACTTCTCTCAAGGCATGGGTAAAATTTTCCACGGTGGCCAAGATGATGCTGTGGGTTGGTCAGTACCCTGGGGAACTCCGGACGCAGAAATTTATGCGAAGCCAGAAAATCGCCAAGCACTTGAAAATTCCAAGAACAGTGGCGCTGAAAAAGTTAAAGGCCCTGCATTCGAAGCCGGAGATGTGGCTGATGATTTTTACACGGACGGAAAGACTGCACGTCTCGCCGCTAAAACTCTCGGTGAACTCAAGAAAAAGAATTCACCCTTCTTCCTAGCTGTAGGTTTCTCCAAACCCCACCTACCCTTCGTTTCCCCTAAGAAATATTGGGATATGTATGATGCGGACAAATTGCCTGATACCAGTAGCAAATACCCTGAAGGAGCTCCTCTCTATGCTAACGATAGCGATAGCGGCGAGTTACACTCCTACACCAACATTCCTCCTAAAGAGAAAAAGCAAAGCTTCACGGCATTGCCTGAAAAATTAACCAAAGATCTCCGTCATGGTTACTACGCAGCCGTCAGTTACACCGACGCTAACCTCGGTATCGTTCTCGATGCTTTAGAAAAAGAAGGTCTCGCTGATAGCACTGTCATCGTCCTCTGGGGCGATCATGGCTGGAAACTTGGCGACCACCAAGAGTGGGGCAAGCACACTAACTTCGAAGCAGATGCTCGCGTACCCCTTATCGTCAGCTACCCTAATATGAAGAATGCGAATATGAAGTCCGACTCCCTAGTCGAATTCGTAGACGTGTATCCTACCCTCGCTGATCTCTGCGGATTACCTAAACCTGATGTGGATGGCGTATCACTTCGTCCTGTTTTAGAAAATCCGACTGTGAAGGTTAAAGAAGTAGCCATTAGCCAATATCCTAAAGCAAACAAAGAGGCCACTCCCGTTAAAGATGGCTTCATCAAGGGCGGTAAATGCAACGTCATGGGCTACAGTATCCGCGACGAACGCTGGCGCTTAATCCTCTGGCGCGGTATCGAAGATAATAAAATTTACGACACCGAGTTATACGATGAAGTAAATGCACCGACCGAGCCTGTTAACTTAGCAAACAAGCCCGAGAACAAGGCGGTCATTGAACGTCTCTCCAAATTCCTTCCGGCACCGATTGCCGCACCTAATCCTAATGCAGTTGTCTTCGGCAAAACTAAGAAAGTGAAATTCGTAGACGCCACAGCGAAAAGCAAAGACGAAGACACTATGTTTGGAAATGTCGATGCCAGCGGTTCAGTCACAGCTACGGCTGCAACTACGACACCTGCTGTTGTTAAGACCGCAGATCAACTCTCTGCCGACTTCAAAAAGGCCGATGCCAATAAAGACGGCAAAGTTACCAAAGAAGAATTCTTAGCGGTCCGCAAAAAAGACCCAGCTAAGGCCGAGAAAAGTTTCGTACGCTATGACACCGACAAGAGTGGCGACGTCAGTGAACAGGAATGGATCAAAGCCAACACGAAGTAATCTAAATACTTACTTCCAAACAAAGACCTTCCACTCGGAAGGTCTTTTTATTTATCAGGTTTTCAGAACCGCATCCACGAAACCGGTCCGAGAATCGAAGTGCGGATTGTGTCCGCTCTCAGGCAACGTCACCCAATCCGCAGCCGGAAAGTGTTTCTTAATTAAAATAGTATCTGCGTCTGTGATGTAATTTGACTTACCTCCGCGAATAAAGCGCGTAGGACAGTTAAAGTTTTCATTTTCCTGAATAGAAAAATCGAGAATGGACTGAAGGGATTGCGTTAAAGCTTCGCGATTAACCGTCCATTTCCAAACACCATTCTCATCACTGTTAAGATTGGTTAAAATGAACTGACGCATCCCCCAATCGTTAACCGTATCCATGAGTTGATTCTCCGCATCGCGACGGGATTTAATCTTAGTTAAATCAATCGAATTCATCGCCGTAAATTCTACCCGAACCCGATTCGTGTAACCACGTGGTGCAATATCAACGATGGTAAGACGACTCACGAGTTTAGGATAACTGAGCGCTAAACGCATCGCGACTTTTCCACCCATGCTGTGCCCAACGAGATGCACTGAATTTAGTTTTTCAGTCTGTAGAAAGGCGCGAACATCCTCAGCCATTGATTCGTAGCTACAATCATCGTCCCAGGGCGAGCTACCGTGATTCCGTAAATCCAATCCAATCACACGATGGCCACTGACCGCGAGAGCCACACCCGCAGATTGCCAATTACGCGATGAGCCTAAGAGACCATGTAAAATAACGATCGGTGAACCTGTCCCACCGAGTTCACGGGCTGCTAATGATAAAACTTTGCCCATGAACATCAGACCAATCCGAT
>CAIMFE010000060.1 GCA_903840235.1 uncultured Opitutia bacterium
CTTGGGGTTAGACATGAGCGCACGCGCGAGGGCGATCCGTTGTTGCTGACCGCCTGAAAGTTCGGAGGGACGACGCAAGGCCCATGATTTAGCATCCACCGAATGTAATGCGTGGTAGGCACGTTCTTTAACTTCAATCGGCGACAAACCCGAGTCGCTTAAATCAAGAGCCACATTCTCCCAAACGGTTAAGTGCGGAAACAAGGCGTAGTTTTGAAAAACCATGGCGGTAGCGCGCGACGTCGGAGTTTTTTCTTTTAAATTTTTACCCTCTAATTTTACGGATCCCGTATGACCCTCAATCAATCCGGCTAAAATTTTTAACAATGTCGTTTTACCACTACCCGAGGGACCAACCAGGCAATACAAGGTGCCCGATTCTACCTGGAGATTAACCCCGTTTAAAATTGGGTGTGAATCAATTTGGTAATGCAAATCTTGTATATTAATTGCTAACACGAATGAAAATTAAGCTTTCTTATAAAGAGGTGCAAGGATGGGTCGTTCACAATTTTAATAAATTAGCCGAGCGATGCTTGCCACCGCCCATCTTTTCCCCAAGGTTAGGGGTCATATGGCTAACGACGACGAAGAAGAGAAAACCCCTGAGGCACCTAAAGAGGCTTCACCGAGCGCTATGCTCATTCAGAAAAAATTTCTCGAACAACGTAAGCTCTTCCTCTGGGGCGCCGTCGACGATGCTTCTGCCAAAGACATCGTAGAAAAGCTCCTCTACCTAGAGTCCTCCGAGCCCGGCAAAGAAATCACTTTTTATATCAATACTCCTGGTGGCTCTATCACTGCGGGTATGGCCGTCTACGATACCATCCGCTTAATTACCTCGCCCGTTAAAGTAGTCGTTACCGGTATGGCCGCGTCGATGGGATCCATTTTACTTCAAGCTCCTAAACAAAAAGGTGGCCGCCTTGTCTTCCCTCACGCTCGAGTCATGATTCACCAACCACTCATCATGGGTCGCATTCAAGCCCCTGCAGTGGATATTCATATTCAAGCCCTCGAGATGGAACGCCTACGTGCTGAGCTGAATGAAATTCTCGCCAAGGCCTCAGGCCAAAAACTTGAGAAGGTCGTTAAAGATACTGACCGAGATTTTTACATGACCGCCGAAGAAGCCATTGAATATGGTTTAGCGGATGCGATAGTTAAAAAACTCTAATCCACAGATAGATGGGCATCGGCGATCGAGCCTATATGCGAAATACGATTCCCTTTCGCTCAGGGATATCGGCTACCGCTATCGTGCTGTGTTTGATTGTCGGATTCTATCTGGTTGATCTCGTCCAAGACTCGACGCGCATCGACTTAACTACTTGGGCAACTCTGCCCGAAATTAATTCAGCACCCTGGCAGTGGTTCACCTACGCCTTTATTCATTATAGTTTCTGGCATCTCCTAGGTAATGCGCTGGGGCTTTGGTGGTTAGGAAAAGTGGTCGAAGATCACTACGGCGAAAAAGTTTTCTACCTAACACTCGGCGGCGGAATTATCCTTGGTGCATTTTGCTGGTGGCTGACCGGAGTGAGTGGAGTACGTTCTGCAAATCATATCTTAATTGGAATCTCCGGTGGCGTCTATGCACTCATGGTCATGGCGCTACTGGATCGACTGGACCAAGTCATCACGCTGTTACTTTTCTTTTTCATTCCGGTAAATATTAAAGCCCGTTGGTTACTAATCACTCTCTTGGCCATCACACTTTTAGGTTGGGGTTTTTTCGAATTACCCGGACGACATACATGGACAAATTGGAGTCCGGCACTCGACTGGGCGATGGGCACGAGCCTCGCTCATTCCGCTCACCTCGGTGGTTTTTTGTTTGGCTGGCTGATGTGGAAATATGAAAAACAAACAAATCAGGCGGGGCGTGACGCTATCCATAGAATGAGCACCCCTTTCGACGATGATAGTTCAACGTCTCTTCAGCCAAAAAACGGCCAGAAAATCAGCCAAGTCCGCGCGGAATTAGACGCCCTGCTCGATAAAATTTCCGTCAAGGGTTTCGGCTCGCTCACCGAGTCCGAAAAACGCAGACTCAGCGAACTCAGCGATCAACTGAAATAAAATTTCCATGACCATTCGCAGCTTTTTACTTTTTGTTTTCGCCTTTCAGCTAAGTTACGGCGAATCCGAAAAATTCACGACCACTGAGTTAATGCAGAATGAAACACGGGCCACCGTGGCCCTACTGGAGCGCCTCCACATCAGCAAAAAACAAATGCCTGAAGTGGACACGAAGGAAGTCATTATTACCTACTGCGAAAATTTAGACCCGGGCAAAATGTACTTCACCCAAGCCGAAGTAGATGAATTTGTGAATCGTTACGGTCGTAGCCTAGATTTATATCTAACCCGGGGAAATCTCACCCCCGCCTTTGAAATTTATCAAGCGTTCCGCAAACACGTCGAAGAACGTACCGCCAGCTCCATACAGTCCTTAAACCAAAAAATTGATTTAACGCAATCGGGCTTCTTCCCTACTGACCGAAAGAAGGGCAACTGGCCGAGCGACAGCAAAGAAGCCGATGATTTATGGAGTCGCCGTTTAAGATTGGATATTCTGAGCGAATTATTGGGCGACGATCGCACAGCTAACACCCATCGCAATGAACCCAAGCAAAAGCCCACCCACGAGACCAAGGCGCCCGACATCACTCCCGAAAAAATCAAAGAAGCGGTCACACGTTTAAAGAAGCGTTACGAAAAAATTAAGGTATATTTAAGTTTTGATCCCCAAGAAGTTGAGGAGCTTTTCCTCAATTCTTATTCTACACAGTACGATCCACACTCTATTTTCTTCTCTCAGCAATCCCTTGAAGAATTTGAAATCGGTATGCGTAATTCGCTCTGCGGAATCGGGGCCACGCTCACGGACGAAGAGGGCTATTGTACCATCAAAGAAATCTTACCTGGGGGCCCACTCTTTCTTTCCGGCAAAGCCAAGTCGGGGGATAAAATTATTGCGGTGGGCCAAGGTAAAGACGGCGAGATGGATGATATCGTCGGACTACGCCTCCAAAAAACAATTAATCGAATTCGCGGAAAACAAAATACGGTCGTTAAACTTTTAGTAGAATCAGGCGATGGCAGCGGTCGTAAAACCATCAGCCTCGTGCGTGATCAAATTAAGTTATTTAATCAAATGGCCTCGGCCCGTTGTTTCGAAGGTCAAAATGGAAATCTTGGCGTCATCGAGCTTCCTGCCTTCTACGGAAAAAATCCTGATGGTTCGGGCTCGAGTCCAACCAAAGACGTGGAGCAACTTATCGTTAAACTCAAAGCCATGGGAGTCCGGGCACTGATTTTAGATTTACGTAAAAATGGCGGCGGGCTTCTGAGTGAAGCCGTCGATTTATCCGGACTCTTTATTCCTACAGGTTCAATTCTCCAAGTCCGCGACAGCCAAGGACGTATTGAGAATTATCGCGACGAGAATGCTAATGTTGCTTGGGATGGCCCGCTCATTGTGCTTACTTCAAAACTTTCCGCTTCCGCCTCAGAGATTTTTGCGGGGGCGATGAAAGACCACCGCCGGGCTCTCGTAGTGGGCGATACAACCACACACGGAAAAGGATCCGTGCAAAGTATCATTGAACTGAATCGCGTATTTAAGGAGTTAGATATCAAGTCCGCCATTAAAGTGACTATCCAAAAATGGTACGCACCCAGCGGCTCGTCGATTCAGCTTAAAGGTGTCCCTGCTGATATTATTGTACCTTCAGTATTCTCCGTTCTACCCGTCGCTGAATCAGATTTAGACCATCCCCTGCCTTGGGATTCGATTCCTGCTTCACTCACCAAGCCCGATGAAGGTCCGTGGTTAAAGGCACCGCTCTCAGATAATTTAATTAATATTCTCAAAGAGGCATCCGCCAAACGCCAAGCTGAGCTTCCTGAGTTCTCTACGCTCAATCACTCCATCGAATGGACCCGCAGTCGCACTAATCGCAAAGAAGTTTCTATCTCACTCGAACAACGTCGCCAAGAACGCACCGATGATCTCACCTTCCGCGAACAAGTTCGTAATGAACTCAATCAATTCTCCAAGAATTCATTCAAGGTAAAGGATGTAAAATTGGATGCCGCCCTCGAACAGGAAAAAAAGGAAGGCGCTGAATATAC
>CAIMFE010000061.1 GCA_903840235.1 uncultured Opitutia bacterium
GATATTGAATATTGGTTATTGGAAGAAGCTAAATTGAAGCGCATGCCTGCGGAGAAAGAATTAGCACGCCAAGTGATTATCGTGGTCGGTGCAGGTTCAGGTATCGGTAAAGAAACCGCACACCGCTTAGTTAAAGAAGGTGCTCATATTGTTTGCGTTGATAAAAATGTCGAAGCTGCCCAAGCCACGGCGAAAGAGATTACTGATAAATACGGTATTGGTATCGGCGTCGCCGGTACCGGACTCTCCAATTGTGGTCCAGCGATTGGCTTAGCGGGTGACATCATGGATCGTAACTCCATTCGTCGCATGCTTGATGAAGTTGCCTTAGCCTACGGTGGTTTCGACTCTATTTGCGTCACTGCAGGTATTTTCGTATCACCTGACACTTCCGGACATATTCCTGACGACAAGTGGGCTCTCACGTTTGCTTTAAATGTAACCGGTAGTTATCTTGTCGGTGATGAAGCTTTCAAGACCTGGAAAGAACAAGGCCTACGCGGAAACTTGGTTCTTACCACCAGCGCGAATGCCGCTGTGGCGAAGAAGGGCTCAGTGGCCTACGACACTTCCAAAGCTGCCGCTAATCACCTGGTACGCGAACTAGCCATGGAGTTATCCCCTCTCATTCGAGTTAATGGTGTTGCGCCTGCGACCGTTGTTCAAGGCTCGGCGATGTTCCCGCGCGATCGCGTGATCGCATCGTTGGCTAAATATAACATTCCTTACACCGACGATGAAGCATCGGAATCGCTGACGACTAAGCTGTCGAAATTCTATGCTGAAAGAACACTCACTAAGAATCCGATTACTCCAGCTGACCAAGCGGAGGCGTATTTCTTATTGGTGTCCAACCGACTTAATAAAACTACAGGCCAAGTGATCACAGTCGACGGTGGCTTACATGAGGCTTTCTTAAGATAGTCTGTGCGCGTTTCCCTATTCATTCCCTGTTTCGTCGACCAACTTACCCCACAGGTAGGCATGGCGACCGCTAAGGTTTTGAAGAAATTAGGGCAAGAGCTGGAATTTATTCCCACGCAAACTTGTTGTGGTCAGCCTTCGTATAATTCTGGGCAATGGGAAATCGCCAAAGAAGGTGCCATCCGTAGTTTAGAAGTCTTCAAGGACGCCGAGGTGGTCGTTGGGCCTTCTGGTTCATGTGTGGCGATGATGAAGAAATTTTATCCTGAACTACTTCATGGTACAAAGTACGAATCAGAAGCGAAGAGACTCTCTCAACGCACGTTTGAATTCTCTGATTTCATTGTTTCGCAATTAAAGATTACGGATGTCGGTGCTTCTTTGAACAAAAAGGTCACCTACCATGATGGTTGCCACGCTCTGCGTGAATTAAGACTTAAAGAGGAGCCACGTAAATTATTACGTGCGGTTAAAGGTTTAGAATTAATTGAAACGGAAGAATCGGAATCCTGCTGTGGCTTTGGTGGTTTATTTTCGGTGAAGTTCCCCATGATCTCTACGGCTATGGTACAAGTGAAAGCCGGTGCCCTCGCCCGAACAGGCGCGGACTACATCGTTTCATCCGACCCCTCTTGCTTACTTCAGATTGGCGGCTGGTTATCACGCGAAGGTAAAGTCATTAGACCTCTGCATATCGCTGAGCTCTTAGCTATGGGGATCGACCATGTCTGATTCTAAATCCATTTTCATTAAGGAATCCACACTGACTACCGCTGATGGTGAACAACGTCAGTTCATTCGCACGGCGCTGGGTGGTTATTATAAGAATCGAGATTTGTATAAAGCCAGGTATCGCGATTGGGAATTGGCTCGCGATGCGGCGTCGCTCGCCAAATGGTCAGCCGTAAATAACTTAGCCGAAGTATTAGAAAAGTTCGTTGCCAAGTTTGAATCGAATGGCGGCAAAGTTCACTGGGCTCGCGATGCGGCTGAAGCTCGCGAAATTATTTTAGATTTAGTAGCCAAAGCGAATGCCAAGGCCGTGATTAAATCGAAGTGTATGACCACAGAAGAGATTCATCTGAACGATGCTCTCGAGAAAGCTGGCTATGGTGTCGTGGAGAGTGATCTCGGTGAGTTCATCCAACAATTACGGGGTGAAGCTCCTTACCACTTCGTCTTCCCGTGTATGCATTTAAAGCGTGAGGCGATTAGCGAGTTATTTACCAAGCATCTCGGAACTGCGCCGACGGATAGTCCTGAAGAGCTGACCATGATTGCCCGTAGACACCTGCGTAAACTTTATATCACAGCTGATGTCGGTATTACGGGGGCAAACTTTTTAGTCGCTGATACCGGACAAATTTCCATCACCGAGAACGAAGGTAATGCCCGTTTAACCGCCGCGATGCCAAGAGTGCATATTGCCCTCTCAGGAATCGAAAAAGTGATTAATTCAATCGATGACCTTTCGGTCTTGTTGCCGATGTTAGCAACGGCAGGTGCGGGTCAACCGATGACCTGTTATAATACACTCTATGCGGGTCCCAAGAAGCCAGGTGAGCTGGATGGTCCAGAAGAGTTTCATTTAGTCTTATTAGATAACGCCCGCACTCAGTTATTAGCGGATCCCGAACAACGCGACGCTCTCCATTGTATTCGCTGTGGTGCCTGTTTAAATGTTTGTCCGATCTTTAAAAATATTGGCGGTCACGCTTACGGCACCACGTACCAAGGACCGATTGGTTCAGTCATTACTCCTCATTTACGTGGTCTCAAGGATTGGAATCACCTTTCAGGCGCCTCGTCATTATGTGGTGCGTGTACCGATGCCTGTCCGGTGCGTATCGATTTGCATCATCACTTATTACAAAATCGACGCAATGCGGCGAAGGTAGTACCGAATTTATTCGATCGTGTTTTCCACGGTACATTTAATTTTGTGATTCAACGCCCAGCGCTGTTTTCTTTAGGTGGAAAACTTTTTAGAAAAACTTTCGGATTATTAAAACATCTGCCAGTTCCCTATTTAGGTACGTGGCTTAAGTCGCGTGATTTACCGGCAATTCCTCAAAAATCATTTAGAGAAGTATGGAAGGATTCTAAAAATGTCTGAAGCTCGTAAAGAAATCATGGGACGTATCCGCGAGGCGCTAAAGACACCTTCGCCGAAGCCACATTTGAAGGGTGAATCCGCCAAGGTTACGGGCAAAGCTTGGTTGCCTGAAGTCGGTGATACTCAAGCTGAAACCATGGCGCTACTCTCTGATAATTTAGCCAAGCTTAAGGCACAATTCCACCCTGTCGAAAATTTAGACCAAGCGATAACCTTGGTGAAAGATTTAGCAAAAAAGAAAAACTGGAAGAATATCGCCTATCATAAGAATGAACTTGTGACACCGGTAGCTCTGGCAATTGATGGCAATGCTTGGGCGGTGGAGGACTCTTTCTCTAAAGACAAACTTGAGGCATCTGATGTCGGACTGACGTCTTGTGTGTCCATTGTAGCTCAATTCGGAGCAATTCTGGTCTCGAGTGAGACATCGGGTGGCCGTGGATTATCCATTTTGCCTCCCGTTCACGTCGTTATTGCGAAAGCCGATCAAGTCGTACCCGACTTAGCTGCATGTTTTGAGCAAATTAATGTCCAATTTAAGGGTAAAATGCCAAGTATGTTATCATTTATCACTGGACCGAGTCGGACGGGTGATATTGAGCGTATCCTGGTTCTCGGTGCCCACGGTCCGAAGGAATTATATTTAATATTAGTCCGCTAAAACTTCGGGGTGCGGGTTTTATTTTCGTCATCCGAAATACATCAAATTGTTGTGATGTGGCATTGACACACAGGTGCTAGTCCTCAATTCAGACTATTCCGCATGCAGAATTTCTCAAGTCAGTGCCTAGATCAAACTAGGGCTCTTCTGAAAATTAACCTCAGTTCGATTACACCGGACGGGTCTATCCAGCCCGTGGCTGGTGAAACCAGTCGTGCTGACGAGCCTGGCCACGTGGCTCTCGCTCTGGGTGAGTATTTTCGCGCCACAGGTGACCTGGTATTCGAGCGCCAAAGCATCCCCGAATTAGTTGCCCGCACGATTACCGCTCAGGTGAAGCTCTCCCAAGGCTCTGACAATGGTATGGCCTTCGCCTGTTTAGGTCTTCTCGCTTTTGGCTCCACTCGTGAGCGTAATCCGGTCTGGGAGATTCTCGGTGCTGATATCAGAAAATTAATCGATGAACGCCTAGCGGTTACACACGATCACTACGATCACGTCCAAGCTTTTGATATCGCGAAAGCCGTTTGTAGATTTTCGTTTGGTTTGTCTAAAAAAGACGAAACCGGTGCGTTGGTGGATCGTTTTGTAGAACGGATTACTGCGGCCTCGACTGGTGGATTTCATGATGACGCATCGAAACAAGCCCATGCCGATAACTTCGGTGGTGCTTTCGATCTCTATGGCGTAGTCGCCGTTATATTTATTCGTCAGGCATTACAATTGCATGCCAATAGCCAAGTTCGAGATGCGAAATTACCGAAGCTACGGACGGTAGCTGAAAAATATTTACGGATCATTTTAGAAACCGTGCGGGAAGATGGTTTGGGTTGGACGTACGGCCGTGGCATTGGTGCTTACGGGCAAATGCACTGTGTCACACTTATCTTACAGGCCTTACGTGATCGCTTAATTTCTTCCGATAAAGAACCCATTGCCCGCGATTTAGTTCGTCGTCTCTATACCCATTTCTTCACCACCTTCTTCGACATGGAACATGGATCAATCGTGATTCGTGATACTGAACGCGATACGATTCCCGGTCACACGACGCGTATGGCGAATTTCGATGCCGCACGCTACCTTTCGCAGTGGTCACGATTGGCTAAAACAATCGGTGGCAGCATGAACGTAGTTCAAGCGAACAAAGGACTAGTTTGTCGTTTTTATTCCTTCGATAAAAGTCCACGCAAGGAACAGGGTTTATTATCTTATTCCGATGTTGATTCGGGTTTAAATATTCTGATCCCCATCGTTTCCCAAGGGTCGCATAAGTTCTGCGATTCCCTGTCGTTCCCTCACATGCCTGGGGTGTTTGATTGGCCGAGTAATTTTTACACTACGCCGTTCCTCCCTGAATACACGATCGGCGGGAAAATATACACGCCGTCATTTTACGGAAAGAACATGCAAGTGGTTATGGGCACTAAGTCTGGAACTTATCATTTTAAATATGATCAGCCTGACTTGATTGATCACACCGAAAAACTTTCTAGCGGTTTGGCATCCATGAAGGTCGACTGGGAATTTACTGGTGGAAAAATCACGGGCCGATTCACCTTAACGCCTAAGGTTGCGCTGGTTTTAGAAAACTTCCGCTTCGTTCTGCCCATTGCAGCTCTCCACTCCCGAATGGTTTCTGCCGGCGCATTGATGCTCGGACAAGAATCACATCGTTGTGAAATTTTACGTGATGATTTTCACGGTGAATGGTTAGAGACGAAAGTCGTGAGCGAAGACCCTAAACATAAGAGCCTGTTCGGAAAAATTCATTATTACCAAATTTTGGAGCGCGATAAAACGCTGAGTCTTCGTCCAGGCATCGGGTACAGTTTTGAAGTCGTGCTGCAGCCGGATGTTGTCCGTCTCTAAACCGCTTTCTCGCTCTAGGTAGGCCATTATCGCCTTGAGGGGGTTTCCAGGATTGTCAGTTATCTTGGAGTCTACTAACTATCCCTTTGTCTCATGACGCGTCCCTTTTACATCACTACCGCGATTGATTATGCCAATGGTGCACCTCACCTAGGGCATGCCTACGAAAAGGTCTTAGCGGATGTTATTTCCCGACACCAAAGAATGATGGGATACAAGGTTCATTTTCTTACCGGATTAGATGAACATGGGCAAAAGGTTCAACAGACGGCCCAGAAGCGTGGAGTTAATCCCCAGGTGTTTGTCGACGAAATCGCCGAAATCTTTCAAGCGATGCTCAAGTCGCTGAATGTGTCTAACGACGATTATATTCGTACGACCGAATCACGCCATAAGTTAGTCGTCCAAAGTTTCCTACAAAAACTCTACGACCAAGGTTTAATTTATTTAGGAAAAAAGACCGACTGGTATTCCACTCGTCAGGAACAGTTTTTAACGGACAAGGATCGCGACGTGGATGGAAATTGGCCCGAGATTTACGGTGAAGTCACGCAAACTACCGAAGAAAATTATTACTTTAAATTGTCACAGTATCAGCCCTGGTTGATCGAGCATATCAAAAGTCACCCCGATTTCATAAATCCCTCATTCCGTGCGAAACAGGTTCTCGAATTTCTCAAAGAGCCTTTAAATGATTTATGTATTTCGCGTCCAAAGTCTCGTCTGACTTGGGGAATCGAGCTGCCCTTCGATAACAATTTCGTAACCTATGTTTGGTTTGATGCCCTAACCAATTATTATTCGGCGGTGGCGGATAAAAATCTCTGGCCAGCTGATGTGCACGTCATCGGTAAAGATATTTTATCACCTCCCCACGCAGTTTATTGGCCCTGCATGCTGAAGGCATTGAATATTGATCCACCTAAACAATTGCTGGTGCACGGCTGGTGGACCGTCGACAACAAGAAGGCCTCGAAGAGCGAAGGTAATGCTAATGATACTTTAAATCTAATCCAATCCCACGGTGCCGATGCTTTCCGCTATTATTTAAGTCGCGAGATGGTTGTCGGACAAGATGCTGACTTTTCGCACAAAACTTTTGGTGAGCGTTACAAGGCTGATTTAGCTAATAATCTCGGAAACCTTGTGAACCGACTGCTTAACATGGTGGGACGAAATTATGCAGGTAGCATTCCTGCTCCGAGCGCCGATGAAGAGTTAGAGAAGTCACTCCGCGATTTATGGACGGTAACGCAGAAAAAGTATTTTGATTCTTTTGGAAGTTATCAAATTAGCCACGCCCTTGAATCTCTCTGGGTGTTCGTCAGTGCCATGAATGCTTTTATTGAAACTCGAGCACCGTGGAAATTGGCGAAGTCAACCGACCCTCAAGATAAGGCGCGACTCGACTCATGCCTGGCTTATGTTGCCGAAGGTCTGCGACTGGTCGGAACCGTTTTACTGCCCATCATGCCCGATTCGGCTGCGAAACTTCTGGTAAATATCGGCCAGCCGGTACCCACACATTTCGAAGGCCAACTTAACTGGTCGACGATTTGCACGGGCAGAAAGGTGTCAGAAAAATGCATACTTTTCCCACAAAACGATGATTCTGCATCGGGAGTGAAGGCATAGTTAGACAATTCGATTTTACTCTCTACTTTGAACGAGGTGGTTAATCCAACTTCCAGTGAATTAAGCAATCCCCTGCTCGCTGCAGAAAAAGCATCGGCAGGCTTAGGCTATGTATCACTCTCATTTCAGGTCTCTGAATTAGATCCCTTGGCGGTATTAGAGACGCTGAATGTATCAGGTGCTCGAAGTTATTTCGAAAACCCTTCACTGCATCAAGCGCATGCATCAGGCCCGCCTTTAGTGGAGTGGAAAGGGCGCGGTAAAAATAGATTTAACGAAGCAGATGCTTGGTTAAGAAAACTCAACGCAAACATTCAGACAATTGGTGGTCTGCCAAGGGTCATTGCGAGCTTTCCCTTTTATCCTGGTAATGATCAGAATGATTTGGAATCACATTTATTTTTACCGGCCTGGCAGGTAGTGACTGATGCGGGTGTTACGACTATCACACTTTGCGAAAATGCTACTGCGGGATGTGCAGATAAATTATTAAAACAAGTGGAACAGTTCCGCGGGTTTATTTATCAAGCCAATCCCCTGCCAGCCCATCAATCTTCTGCTACAGTTTTAAGCGAAGTCGGTGGTGCCTGGTTCCCCTCAGCGGTCAAGCGTGCGACTGAACTGATTAAAGAAGGCGCCTTCGAAAAGATTGTGTTAACGCGTGCCTTTGATTGGAGAAAAACAGAAAATTTCAACGTATTCGGGACCCTGCATCGCCTCCGTCGGGCGAATCCCAACTGTAATATTTTCCTTATTAATGAAGCTGCCGCCTCTGTGGTCGGAGCCTCGCCCGAGACTTTAATTGCCTTATCGGATGCGAATCTAAAGACCGAAGCGGTAGCGGGCACAACGCGACGGGGTGATTCTGCATCCGAAGATGCGAGTTTAGCCAAAGCACTTCTCGCCAGTGATAAGGATCAACGGGAGCATAGCGCGGTTACCGCATCAATTTTACGACGTTTGAAAATGGTCGGTGTCGTCGGTGCGGCCACGCAAACGCCGGAATTATTACGCTTAGGTAATGTGATGCATATTCGCACTCCCGTCATAGGAAAGTTGTCGGCTGATCGCACCTTTTTAGAAGTGGCGGGTGAATTGCATCCAACCCCTGCCGTGGGAGGCAAGCCACGCGATTTAGCTCTACCCTTTATACCCGGCTTCGAACCTCACTTGCGCGGACTTTATACGGGAGCCGTAGGTTGGATTCAATCGGACGGCAAAAAAGGAAATCTCTATGTAGCCCTACGTTGTGCCCGTATTTTAGGCAATACGGCACGTGTTTACGCCGGTGCGGGAATCGTGGCTGGGTCCGACCCCACTCTCGAAAGCGTCGAAACCGAGATGAAATTAAAGACGATTTTAGATTCGCTGATTTAAATGAAAATTATTGTTCAGCGAGTGCTCTCGGCTTCGGTTTCGGTTGACCATAAAATCATATCAGAAATACAAAAAGGCTACCTGCTCTTAGTGGGCATGGGTGCAGCTGATACCGCCGAGGATGTACAAAGACTCGTCAGTGCAGTTCTTAAAATCCGAATCTTTCCTGATGCGGAAGGTAAGATGCAGTATTCGATTGGTGAAACGGGCGGAGAAATTTTGGTCGTTAGCCAATTCACTTTACTGGCTAATTTTGCTAAGGGCAATCGACCCTCCTTTCATGATGCAGCGAAACCCGAAGTAGCTAAGCCCTTATTTGACGCTTTCGTGGAAGGCCTTAGAGCGCAATTGGGATCCAAGATTTCGAC
>CAIMFE010000062.1 GCA_903840235.1 uncultured Opitutia bacterium
CGCCCCTTCATTTTCTGGATCCAAGACTGAAGTCGATCATTCCAAAAAGAATGAGTGGAGAAATCTCTCTACGGAAAAGAGAATTGAACACGCACTCGTTAAGGGCGTGGAAGATTTCATTGTCGCTGACACCGAAGAGGCCCGCCAAAAACTTGGTCGACCGCTGCTCGTCATCGAAGGCCCACTGATGGACGGCATGCGTGTCGTTGGAAAACTTTTCGGCGAAGGCAAAATGTTTTTACCGCAGGTGGTAAAATCCGCACGCGTGATGAAGACGGCGGTGCGACACCTAGAGCCTTTCATGGCCGCTGAGAAGTCGGATGGCTCGCAACAAGGCAAATTCCTCATCGCGACCGTGCGCGGCGATGTACACGATATCGGTAAAAATATCGTAGGTGTGGTATTAGCCTGTAACAACTACGCCGTGACTGATTTAGGCGTGATGACCTCTTGTGAAAAAATCATAGAGGAAGCTCGTAGACTTAATCCTGACTTTATTGGACTCTCCGGACTCATCACCCCATCGCTCGATGAAATGGCTGCAGTCGCTAAGGAATTAAAGCGGTCAGGATTCACTACTCCTTTATTGATTGGTGGCGCTACCACGTCCGAAGACCACACGGCGATCAAACTCGCTCAGCATTATGATGGACCCGTGGTGCACGTGAGTGATGCCTCTTTAGTCACGGGAGTCTGTAGCGATTTACTCAATCCACAGAAAAAAACGGCCTATGTTGAATCACTCAAAGCAGATCAGTTGAGTAAGCGTGAGGCCTATGAGAAAAATCAACCCGCCGAAGTTATTTCCTTAACAGAGGCCCGACAAAAAGGTCTGCAGCTCGACGCCCCCCTCCAACCAGCACCTAAAAAATCTGGCGTAACACTCTTTGAACGAATCGATGGTGCGGCCGTTGCAGCCATGATTGATTGGACGCCTTTCTTTGTCACCTGGAGCTTAAAGGGAACCTTCCCAAAGATTTTCAGTTCGGAGAAGTACGGTACGGAGGCACGTAAATTATTTGATGATGCCCGCCGCGAACTCGATTTATTAATTAAAGAAAATCGTTTCCATTTAAGAGGCGTCGCCGGAATTTGGTCGGCCCGCAGAGTCGGCGATGACGTCGCGGTATTTGCTGATGAATCCCAGAAAAAAGAAATTGGTAAATTCCATTTCCTGAGAGACCAAAAGAAGCGGACCCAAGTAAAGACCTGTCGCTCGTTAGCTGATTTCATCTCCGCAGAGCCTGGAGATCACATCGGTGCGTTTGCGGTATCCGCAGGTAAGGAAATCGAAGACTACGCTGCGACCTTCAAAGAGAAGGACCCTTACCGCCATATTCTCATTCAAGCTCTGGCGGATCGACTTGCCGAAGGCTGTGCCGAGTGGCTTCATTGTGAAGTACGCAAAAATCTCTGGGGCTATGCTCCGAATGAAAGTTTAACCGTCGAGGAATTGGTTGATGAAAAGTATGCGGGGCGTAGACCTGCTGCTGGGTATCCGGCTTGTCCTGAGCACACCGAGAAAGGTGAAATCTGGAGATTGCTCCAAGCGGATCGTATCGATTGTACCTTAACAGAATCATTCGCGATGAATCCGGCAGCTTCAGTCTCGGGTATTTATTTCGGAAATCCACAGGCCATTTACTTCGATGTCGATTCACTCGGTCGCGACCAAGTTGAAGATTACGCGAAGAGAAAAGGCTGGTCAGTTGCGGAAGCTGAAAAGTGGTTAGCACCTGTATTGGGATACAAAACTTAATGAACGAAGCTGAGTTGCAGAAAATACTAGAAAGCTTGGACGCAACTCATGCACAGGCCGTGCAACGTTTTTTGGGTAAGTCTAGCAGCCCGCAAGTTGTCCTAGAGTCGATTGATCAGGCTGACTGCGAATGGATTGAATGGTTTAAGGCGATGGCCGTGTTACAACTCTGGCTCGAATCAAAAAATCGAGACTACGCCCTTGAGCGCAAGCTAGGCTATCTGAGTTGCACGGTTGAAGCTTTTAAGAATACACCCAGTATCATGCGTCCGAAATTAAGCGAAGCGACGGAACGCATGCTTTCTCAACA
>CAIMFE010000063.1 GCA_903840235.1 uncultured Opitutia bacterium
CTTCCCCGACGCGAATGAATGCCACATGCGGAATGACAGGCGCCAGCCGGGCCACTCGCGCTTTGATTTCCGCGAGAACCTCCTGGGCGATTAAATTGCCATCAATGAGTCTCATACCCCCTGTGTAAGATAAAAACTGCGGGGAGGGCGAGATAACTTATTCATGGCTCGCCCTTTGACCCCGATTGGCTCTAAGCAATAGGGGTGTCGACCGAAGACTCCATGCGTATCCATAAATTCCTAGCCCAGGCTGGGGTTTGCTCCCGTCGCGAAGCCGAAAGGCTCGTGGCGGATGGTGGCGTTACGATTAACGGAAAAGTCGCTGCCGTGGGTCAGCCGGTTAATCCCGAAACCGACGTCGTCCGTTATCGCGGTAAAGAAATTAAACCTCTGGCACGTAATGTGGTTTTAATGATGAATAAACCGAAAGGTTTTTTATGCACGAACGATGACTCGCACGGCGGTCACACGGTTTTCGAAATGGTACCGCCTGAGTACAAAGCGATTCGGCTCTTTTGCGTCGGTCGTCTCGATAAAGATTCGGAAGGGCTTTTACTTTTAACCAACGATGGAAATCTAGCGAATAAAGTCATGCACCCCTCGGGTGGCGTGATTAAACGTTATGAAGTTCACTTGAATCGCGACTACGATCCAAAGCTCACGCCTAAGTTAATCAAAGGTGCCATGGAAGAAGGGGAGCGTTTACGATTTAAGAAAGTGATTCGTAATCCCGAAAATCCAAAACAATTGGAAATCCACTTGGACCAAGGACGTAAGCGCGAGATTCGACGCCTCTTAGAAATTTTTGGTTTCCACGTTAAAATTCTCCGTCGTTTCCAAATTGGCAGTTTAGTTCTTCGAAAAATGCCCTCGGGTGATTGTCGCCCATTGTCGCAAAAAGAGATAGGCATGATCTTCGAGAATTAAGCCCTAAATAAAAGGAATTGCACCTGAACCCGCTTTAAACCACCCCTTTTATTATGTCCGCTATTCACGATAAGAATAACCCATTCCACGCAAAGCTCGTGGATCGTCGACGTCTGAGCTCCGCGGCTAGTCTCAAAGACACCCAACACTTTTCCGTTTCACTCGATGGTAGCGGTCTGTCCTACAAGTGCGGAGATTCACTCGGTGTTTTCCCAACTAACAATGCTAAGTCGGTAGCGGACCTGCTTAAGGCTGCTGGTTTTACAGGCACAGAATCAGTCACGATTCCTAAAGATACTACAGCGATTACTCTCAAAGAAGCTCTAACGAATCGCTTATCGTTAAATGGCCCAACCTATAAGTTTGTTCAACTTCTTCATGATCGTGCTACTGATGAAGCACAGAAAGCAGCATTGGCTTCTCGCATCGCTGAAGCAGATCCCGAAAAAAAGAAATCGTGGATAGAGCAGTATGAATACGTAGATCTCTTTGAAGAATTTTCTTCCGCTAAAATTTCCGCACAAGAATTAATCGAACTACAACGCAAGCTCATGCCTCGCCTGTATTCGATTTCCTCCGCTCCCTCAAAGTATCCTAACGAAATTCATCTCACTGTCGCAGTCGTGCGTTATGAAACAAACGGACGAAAGAGAGAAGGGGTATGTTCCACTTATCTGGCTGATCGTGCACAGTTAAACACCGCTGAGGTGCCTGTCTTTGTTGCTCATTCTCACTTTGGTTTACCTGCCGACGATTCAGTTCCTGTGATTATGGTCGGACCTGGTACCGGCGTCGCCCCTTTCCGTAGTTTCGTCATGGATCGTGCCACACGTGGTGCCAAGGGTCGCAATTGGTTATTCTTCGGTGATCAACGTAAGGACCACGATTTTCTTTATGCGGATGAGTGGGCAGATTATTTAAAATCCGGTGCGTTGACCCGACTCGACCTCGCGTTCTCCCGCGACCAAGCAGAAAAAATTTACGTCCAAGATCGCATGCGCGAAAATGCAGCTGAGTTGTGGAAGTGGATTTCTGAAGGTGCTTACTTCTATGTTTGTGGTGATGCGAAACGCATGGCGAAAGATGTCGACGCCGCTCTTCATCAAATCGTTTCCGAATACGGCAAGATGTCACCCGAGGCCGCGGTCGATTGGGTAAAGCATTTTAAGAAAGAAGGACGCTACCAACGCGATGTTTACTGAGCATTTTCGACTTATTTCTTTAAATTCGTCACTTGCCTAAACACACGTTTCCCTCCACTTAAATAACAATGCATCTCACGCACACTCCTCGCGTAGCCTTAGTTACTGGTGCCGGTCGCGGTATCGGTAAAGCGATCGCCGAACGTCTCGCCGCACACGGTCACACTGTAATCTGTGTTTCCAAATCTGAAACCTGCGTTGCCGTCGCTAACGATATCATCGCGAAGGGTCTTAAGGCTAAAGCTTTTCAGGTCGATGTCTCTGATGCCGCCGCTGTTGCCAAAGCTTGCGAACAGATTAACGCCGAATTCGGTGCTGTTGAAATTTTAGTTAATAACGCCGGTATCACTCGCGACAAACTCGTCATGGCGATGTCCGATCAAGATTGGAACGACGTTATCTCTACGAATCTCTCATCTGCTTTTTATTGGGTAAAAGGTCTCGTTCGTCCTATGACCAAAAAGCGTTGGGGTCGCATTATCAGCATTTCATCAGTGACGGGTGTTCAAGGTAACGCAGGGCAGGCCAACTATGCCTCGGCTAAAGCTGGACTCCATGGACTCACCATGACGCTCGCCCGCGAGCTCGCCGGTCGTAGCATCACCGCCAACGCCGTAGCTCCAGGATTTATTACAACTGATATGACAGGTGAGCTCACCGATGAGATCAAACAGAAGATTCTCGGGGTTATCCCCCTGGGCCGTTTTGGCGCCCCCTCAGATATCGCCGCAATGGTGGACTTTTTAGCCTCCGAAGAGGGCGGTTATATCACCGGACAGGTCTTTTCTGTTGACGGAGGAATGGCTATCTGACACCTAAAAACCAACAAAACCGACCTTTACCATGCCTGAAAATATCGAAAAACGTGTCACCGACATCATCGTTAAACAGTTGAGCGTCAACGCCGAGCAGGTCACTGCCGCCGCTGGC
>CAIMFE010000064.1 GCA_903840235.1 uncultured Opitutia bacterium
GAATTAGCTGGAGGAAAGTCGGAAGAGGATGGTGCGGTGCATGGCAGTGTTTTGTGGGATTGGCGTAAACCCGCCGCGCTGGCTGGTCCGGTAATTTCTTTGCGGGGCAATCTTCAACCGTGGATTGCGGCGGATTGTAGCACTGATAGTTTTGCAGAAATCCTGAAAAAAATTGAGTTACCTAGCAGTCACTCCTTTGACCTCTTTATCACGCCCACTGAAAACGGATTAGATGTTGAGGCGAATGCGGAATGTATCGAGCCGTTTAAAGCGTGGGGCGTGGAGAGTCGAAATTTCAAATTGAATTTTGTAAGTAAAAATAATATTATTTCGGCGCGCTCGAATTTTATTCTGGCGGATGGAAATGTGAAATTCGAACTCAACGGAAAAACGCCTCGCGAAGCGGAAATCTTTTTGGAACTAAAAAACTGTGATACTTTAAAAATCACGCGCCTGACCGAAAAACTAAAAGGCGTTAAAGCCGGCTCGGTGGAAATGTTCAAACCCGGATCTAACCTAAACTTTGATTTCCATGGTACCGTAGATATCGATAACCCCACGGAGGTTAAAGGTCTGGGGTCGTTTGATCTCTATAGCCCTGATTTGAAAAAAATCCGACTGCTAGGCGGACTATCGACTATTCTAGAATCCCTCGGTATCGAAGCCACCACCTACACGCTTGACCACATCAACGGCCACTTTGGGTGTGCGGATGGCACCGCTTACTTTCCTGACCTCATGATTATGGGCTCACAGTCTTATCTTGGACTAAATGGAGAGATTCACCTCAAAGATTCTGACGTCGATTTCAACGGCCAGTTCACGGTTCCGAAATCTGGCAGCTTTACCCCCCTAGAAATACTCAATTTAAGCCGAAACCTGGTAAATAATACCAAAATTACGGTAAAAGGGCCTATTTCTACCCCAAAAACCAACGTCAACCCAGCTTGGCTTTCATTATTCTTTAAGTCCATTATTAAGAAAGACTTAGGTAAAATTCCTGATAGTTTGATGGAATGAGATGTTGATTAGTTGCTAGGACCCGATGTATCTATCGTGAAACCCCCTCACGGAGGACAAAACATTGGACCTAACTAAGATCAAACAAGTCGTGGATTTAATGAAGAAGTCGGACCTTTCCGAATTCGAAATCCAGGACCAAGAATTCAAATTACGCATCAAGCGTGATGTTGGTGGACGTGCTGCGCCCGCAGCATCGGCCCCAGCGGCACCCGTTGCCTATGCACCTGCTCCGGCAAGTGCACCTGGCCCAGCGGCTGCCCCAGCTCCTGCGGCAGTGGTAGCTGACCCCAACATTAAAACCATCAATTCACCGATGGTGGGAACCTATTACGCAACCCCTTCACCTGAGAACCCGCCCTTCGTGGCCGTTGGCTCACCGGTTAAGGCCGATAGCACCGTTTGTATTATCGAAGCGATGAAGGTGATGAATGAGATTCCTTCTGAAATCGCTGGCACAATCGTTGAATGTCTCGTGGCCAATGGTACATCCGTGGAATTCGGCCAGCCCCTCTTCCGCGTGAAGGTAGGCTGATCACCGAATTTATCCGATGAATAAAATCCTTATCGCCAATCGTGGCGAAATCGCCCTTCGCATTATTCGTGCCTGCCGTGAGCTAGGCATCAAGACCGTTGCCGTTTACTCTCAAGCCGACGAACAGTCGATGCACGTTCAGTTAGCCGATGAGGCCGTGTGTATCGGACCTGCACCGAGCAAAGATTCCTACCTCCGCGAAGATCGTATTATTTCTGCAGCCGAGATTACTAACGTCGACGCCATTCACCCAGGTTACGGATTTTTATCCGAACGCGCGGGCTTCGCGGAAAAGTGTGCGTCTGCTAATATTAAATTTATTGGTCCCCGTCCTGAAGCGATTCGGATGATGGGTGACAAAGCCGTGGCTCGTCAGACCGCTACTAAATATAAGGTTCCCACAGTTCCTGGCACCGATGGTCCCGTGGATAATCAACGTGAAGCGGTTAAAGAAGCTCAACGGATTGGTTTTCCTGTCATCATTAAAGCCGTCGCTGGTGGTGGCGGAAAAGGAATGCGCATTGTGCACAATGCTGCTGCTTTCGGTAAAGAATTTGAAGCCGCCCGGGCTGAAGCCGAAAAAGCTTTTGGTAATGGTTCGGTTTATATTGAAAAATATATCGAACAACCTCGTCACATTGAGTTTCAAATGTTGGCCGATGAACACGGCAAAGTGATTCACCTCGGAGAGCGCGATTGCTCAGTGCAGCGTCGCCACCAAAAACTCATTGAAGAATCACCCTCTCCTTTCCTCACGCCGAAACTGCGCGAAGAAATGGGTAAAGTAGCCGTGCGCTTAACTGAATCAATTGGTTACCACAATGCGGGTACTATCGAGTTCCTGGTCGATAAGAACGGAAAGTTCTACTTCATGGAAATGAATACCCGTATTCAAGTTGAACACGGCGTGACTGAAGAAGTCACCGACATCGATTTAGTGCGTCGCCAAATTTTAATCGCTTGTGGAGAAAAGTTGGAGCTCAACCAGAAAGATATTAAGATCACTGGCCACGCGATTGAGTGTCGAATCAACGCCGAAGATCCTGCCCGTAACTTCGCGCCAAGCCCCGGTACAATCGGACTTTATTACACTCCAGGCGGTCACGGCGTGCGCGTAGACTCCCACTGCTACTCGGGTTATACGATTCCTCCAACTTACGATTCCATGGTGGCTAAACTTATCTCGGTCGGCGCCAACCGTCAGAAAGC
>CAIMFE010000065.1 GCA_903840235.1 uncultured Opitutia bacterium
CCAACCACTTTCTTTTTTAAATCGATCCCAACAGCGTTGTGCTAAACCCACTCCCGCTATCAAGAGAGCTTCGGAGTCAGTACGCATATCTAATTCATTCGATGAAGTATCTCCTTCGCAAAGTTGATTCGCCGAAGAATCCGTTTCCCACGCCGCCGCACGTAAGCGAATTAAATCTGACGACGCTAATTCTTCGCGACAAACAATCGCGGCTGCTGCGCCCGCACCGATGGTGAGATTTGCAAAATAAGGTTTAATCGAATCGCGCGTTAAAGAAAGATTCTCATTCAACTGACGAATCGTGTGCTCCACTAAAGGTTTACCGTTTTCGCCCGAGCAGATGAGGGCTCGACGAATCTGACCCGACTCCACCAAGCCCGCCGCCATCACCACGGCATTTAAAAAACCTAAGCAGGCATTAGAAATATCCATAATCTGCACCTGTGGGCCCAGGCCTAATAAACCATGCACATAAGCGGCCGTAGAAGGCTCCAGGCGATCACGACAGACGGATGAATGGATCAGCAAATCAATGTCCGCTGGACCGACCCCAGCGGCCGCCATCGCTTTTTTTCCAGCTAAGGCCGAGGCCTGTGAAGCAAGCATTGCCTGTGGCCAAAATCGACGCTCTTTAATTCCCGTCATCAATTCCAAGCGGCCTTCGGGTAATTTTAATCGTGTGTACACGGGGGCCAGGCGTTTTTCGACTTCATCCGAAGTCCAAACTTCGGGCGGAAGTTCCGCCACCAAACCCGTTAAAACTGTGCGTTGAAATTGCACGTTATAAAATGCGCGATGAAGCTTTAACGAGTTCTTCGTCAAAGAAATTTAAGCCCATCCCTGCATCGACCACAACGCCCTGCCCGTTCACTCCGCTCGAACGAGGTGAAAGCAACCAGACAGCGACATCCGCCACTTCTTGTGTTTTCAAAGCTTCTTTTCGCAGGGTCATTTTTTCGGCATGAAGATAATTTTCTAAATATCCAGGAATACCCGCACTCGCACTCGTCTTCAATGGACCCGCATTCACGGAGTTAAAGCGCACGCGTGAATCAGCGGAAAAAGATTTTGCTAAGAAACGACTCGCTGATTCTAAAGCCGCTTTGATGGGCGACATATAACCATAATTAGCAGCGGTGACTTGTGAAGAGATCCCAATCGAAACCACCGATGCTTCTTTGCTTAAATACGGTTTTAAGGCCCGGGAGAGTTCGACCAACGAGAAACAAGATATCGCCGTCGCCTGAAGAAAATCAGCCCGCACGGTCTCATGAAACGGCTGCATGCCCTTGGAAAAATTAGCGAATGCTACGCTGTGCAATACGCCGTCAATCGGACCATGTTCTTTGCCCACTTTTTCAGCGAGTTGAATGGTCTGTGCTTCGTCTTCTAAATCACAAATGTACGTGGGCTTACCCGCGAGTAAGGTGTTGAGCGATTCTTTACGCGCAGCGGATCGTACAGAGTAAATGACTTTTGCGCCTTCGGCTTCGAGGGTTTTGGCGACGTGCCAGGCGACGGATTTTTTATTAGCGACGCCTAATATTAAAAATGTTTTTCCACTGATTCCGAGAAACGACATACTTTAATTTCAAACAGTTTGGGGGACTAGAGCGAGTGCGAAACGAATAGTGAGCACCACTTTTCCATCGAGGCGGACGCTTCCGGTGAGAAAGTGAAACTGCTGCAGGGTTTCCACATGCTTCACTTCAATCGTCACCGTATCACCTGGTTTCACCATGCCCTTAAATTTAGCTTCTTCGATGCGACAAAGCACGGGCGTTTTATCAGCAGCCGTCACACCTTCCGCTTGTAATTTCTTCGTCAAATAAATCGCAGCCGTTTGGAAAACCGATTCACAAAGCAACACACCTGGGGTGATCGGGTTGCCTGGATAGTGTCCGCTATAAAAAG
>CAIMFE010000066.1 GCA_903840235.1 uncultured Opitutia bacterium
CATTGCGAACAAGGCAGACACGCCCGAACGCGAAGTAAACATCGATGATTTTTACACTCTGGGCTTTGGTGATCCTTTATTAATTTCCGCCGAACATGGTCGCGGTATTCCTCAATTAAGAACTCTGATTCTTAAAACGATCGGACCCGCGCCCGTTACGCCAAGTACGGAAACTTCACACCCCATTCGTTTAGCTTTAGCCGGTCGACCCAACGTGGGTAAGAGTTCCATGGGTAATCGTTTAATGGGCAGTGCACGTTTAATCGTGAGCGAGGTTGCAGGTACCACTCGCGATCCTGTGCGTTCGCGTCTCTCCCGCGCAAAATCTGATGGCACAAAAACCGAATTTGTCTTGGTGGATACAGCCGGACGACGTACCGCCAATAAACGCGATACCTTAGACTTCTTTTCACAAATTCGCTCCGACGAAATTTTAGCGGATACCGATGTCGTATTTTTAGTATTAGACGCACAACAGGGTGTCACGCGTATCGATAAACAGCTCGCAGGTGAACTAGCCTTGATTGGCTGTGGTATTGTCGTCGTGGTAAATAAATGGGATTTAGCGAAGGCCGCTTTTCGGGCCGATGCAATGAGTGGATATGATGACGAAGAAGAATTTAGATCCAAATTCCGCACCGCCGTCCGTCGTGAACTTTTCTTTTTACCTGACTCGCCGATTTTATTCGTATCCGCCAAAACGGGTCTCCGTGCAGAAGATCTTTTAGACGCCGCAGAAGGCGTATTTATTCGTGCAGGTGCAACGATTCCTACAGGTAAGATTAATCGTATCATTCAAGACCTCATGATCAAACGCCCACCACGCATGGTCTCGGGTCGTCGTTTCAAATGTTATTATGTAACGCAAATTTCCAAACGTCCGATTCGTTTTAGATTATTCTGTAATTCGGAAGAGAGATTAGAAGAAGCTTATCAGCGTTATCTCGTTAAGGGCGTCCACGAAAATTTTGATTTATCGGGCGTCCCCGTATTTCTGGATGTCGTGGGCAAACCCAAGCAGGATGGACGTAAGTATTTCGCACCTCCAGGCACCCGTCCTGATTCCGCTCCAGGCTCTAGTGAGTCCGCCCCGCGACATATTGAAAAGCCTCGTGCGGCAAGTGCTGGACCTCGTTTAGGTAAGGCGAAGTCAGGCAGCAAGCCACGCACGGGCAAACCCGGTGCTAAGTCGGGCAAGAAAGCTTTTACGCGTTGGGATAAGCCGCGTTCGCTTAAAGGTCGTGCTGCTCGACAAGCACGAAAATAAAACTTTAATTAACCATGTCGGTTGCACCTTCCCAGTCACGATTCCGGATCATTCTGCTTGGTTCAGATGAAATTGCGCTCCCGTTATTTGCGTCAGTGTATGCGTCCAAAAACATTGAAGTCGTGGCCGTTTATACTCAACCCGATCGACCCGCTGGACGCGGTCAGGAAATTAAATCTAATCCGGTTGCATCTTGGGCTAAAGAAAACGGATTAAAATTATTACAGCCTGAACGACTCGCGGAAATTGATGCTCAACAACTGAAAGATTTACATATCGATTTGGGTGTGGTCATGGCTTACGGACAAATACTGAAAGACGATTTTTTAGCGGCGACCCGTTTAGGTTTTATTAATTTTCACGGTTCACTTTTACCTGCGTTAAGAGGGGCGACGCCCGTTGAGTCTGCTTTAGCTCTCGGTTTTAAATCCACCGGAATTTCGGTGCAACATGTGGTAAGAAAACTAGACGCTGGTGCACTTTATGCTTCGAGTGAATTAACGATTTTACCTGACGAGGGTAGGGCTGCATTACGTCAGCGCTTAGGTCAAGTAGCGGCAGAACTTTCCAATAATTTCTTAGATAAAATTCTTAATCAACAAATTGTACCTCAGCCGCAGGACGAATCGTTGGTCACCTACACTCGACGATTGGATCGCCAAGACGCTGCATTAGATTTCAACACGCCTGCCGCAGAAATGGTGGGTCGGGTGCGTGCTTTGGAAGGCTGGCCGGGTTCGACATTTCCACTCGGAGATTTAATCATTAAAGTTGGGTCTGCTTTCTTATTAGACGAAGAACATAATCTGAGTCCTGGAACGGTTGCCTTGGCCGATAAACAGGGTTTGAAAGTAGCGTGTCGAAATGGATTTTGTTTTTTTACGACTTTGCAACGTCCGGGTGGGAGAATGTTACCCGTGGGCGAGTTTCTGGCTGGTTGTCCGATTGCTCAAGGCACCGTGATAGAGTCGCGTTCCATGCCGCCTTTGGTTTCGTCGCAGCCATTTCCGAGAGTAAAGAAGTCTTAATCGCTTGATTTGCTGGCTCGCCTGAGGTGTCATAGCACATGCGTGCGAGGTATCTACTTGGGTTGCTGTCGCTAAGCCTTTTGGCTCAGCAGAAGGATATTCGCTTTGAACAAGTGGGTGGTGGTTCGCTGTCCGGATACACGGAAGACGAGAAAGCGGAGAAGGCATGGGAGATGAATGCCAAAGTAATGAAGCCCAGTGAGGATTCTGGAAAGTGGGACATGCAGGAATTATCGGGACGAACTTTTCAATCGGGAAAACCTTCCATCAGTTTTAGTAGTCCGAACGGCGTGGTCGATCCCACCCAGCGAATCGCCGAGGGTAAAGAATCATTTAAGGCTTTCTCGAGCACATTTAATTTAGCGGGTATCGGCTGGTCTTGGAAGGGTACGAGCACGGGCGATACGTTTTCGATTTTAGAAGATGTGGTAGCTGAGCTTGATTTAACTAAACCCAAAGAAAAAAGATTTTC
>CAIMFE010000067.1 GCA_903840235.1 uncultured Opitutia bacterium
ATGATTATTTCCAGCGGTGAATCTAATATCTAAAATTTGATTCGTGACGGTGGTGGCATTAAACGTCCCGTTCACATTCGCATGGTGGGTAATGGCTCCAGGCGTCACCGCACCGGTTTTGG
This sequence comes from uncultured Opitutia bacterium, assembly GCA_903840235.1. Lineage (GTDB taxonomy): Bacteria > Verrucomicrobiota > Verrucomicrobiia > Opitutales > UBA953 > UBA953. Next base: position 123 of record CAIMFE010000067.1, read on the forward strand.
TGTCGACACTTAAACTATTGGTCGTACCGCCACCAATATTACCATAAAAATTAACATCGCCCCCTTTGGTCGCGATAGTGCGACTTGCACCATAGACCATCACATTACCGGCGTAAAATGTGCTACTGTAGGTGCCTCCGAAATTAAGTCCAAGCTTCGCGGTCGAGGTCGAAATATTTCCACCGAGCTTAACAACCGGTGCGTATAAACTCAGAACTGTATCCGTTGCTCCCGCATAATTAAAATTGGTTTTAAAATCAATCCAACCGGTCGCGTTGAGGTCGACGTTACTTAAGGCGACGGCATTGCTCAGCGTGATTGCCCCAATCTGACTTACTCCGGTCGCAGGTAATCCCGTGGTGCTGCCACCACTGCCTGCAATGATTTCAATTACCTCAGGATCAATCAGCCAATTTCCAGTGCGTCCGCTACTCGAAGCCGTCGTGATTTTGAAATCGTTTAAAAAATTAACCTGGCCGGCCGATGTTTCAATGAAACCACCATCGCCTCCATTAGGCGCACTGGCATCCAAGGTTCCACCCACTTCGATACTGTCACTCGTTCCACCTGTGAGAATAATTTTTCCATTCGGCCCAGTGCTCAAGGTTTGAGCTTCGATCACACCAGTATTCTTGATGACTGTTCGACTGAGTGCATTAGCTGCTTGGGCGGTGAGTAAAATCGTGCCACCATCCGAACGAATCGCTCCACCATTTTCAATAAGAGCATCCAGAATGCCCACATCGATTTTTAGTTTAACGACACCACCAAGGTCGAGGGTTACCTTACTGCCCGCACCTAGAGCCACGGTGCCACCTTGGGCATTGATGGTTCCTTCATTCGAAATTTTCGCCGCAATCATCACGACATCGCCGCCGTTACCATCTTTTCCAGCTATGATGTTACCTTGATTGATGATGGTGCCGGAACTGTTGCCTTCGAATTTGTAATTTCCAGCAACGAAGTCCGCATCACTCAGCGCTAGGGTAGAGGCGAGGATTCCGCCGACATTCACCTGCGATGTCTTGGTGAAGAGTACGCCGTTGGGATTGAGTAAGAAAACTTGGCCATTCGCATTGAGGTGTCCTTGAATCACCGAAGGGTCAGATCCGGTCACACGATTTAAGGCAACAGACTGCGCATTAGGCTGAACGAAATTAACGGTGTGATTAGCGCCAATCGAAAAACTATCCCAATTCGCAGCCATCTTCGCAGTATTCTGCTGCACTGTCATCGTTGAGCCACTTTGACTAATATTTCCTTGGCCCGCGGTGATCGTTCCACCGGTCGGTAAATTGCCTGCCTCGAGCGATGTTGTATTGAGCACGAGGGCACTCGCCGCCATCAACCACAACATTTTCTTGTTTAAAAATCTACAGGTGGGGTTTTTTGGGGATAGGGTATTCATTTCCAAATAGTGATTCGGTTTTTATTTTTTTGCGGCAAAACTTGGGGTAAGTTCTGCCTGATGTATTGTTATACTATTCCACAGAAAACTCTCTGACAATACTGATTTAATTTTATTTTAGATTATCTGTAAGATGTCATCATGAGTCATTGTAATATATATATAGTATTATCGAGAGATTCTTCAGTAACGGTTATAAATGCTATATTAAGTATTATAATTCTACTTCTCTTATAATTATTACACTTTATTATAGTATAGGGTCTCATTCCCCCCATGGGTCATTAAGTGTCCTATTAACGGCGTTTTTGACTATCCAGGGTTGTCTATCAGCCCAAAGTGCTATTATAATTCGGCATGCGCTTTATTATAATTTCTCTCGTGTCCTTGGTCTGTCTGCGGGCCGAAAACACCGCGACGACTCCGGTCCCGAAAGAGAACAAGGGCTGGTTGCCGCGCCACGAATCGATCAACGCCAAGGCTAAGCAGGGCGGATATGATTTAGTCTACATCGGTGACTCCATCGTCCAACAGTTCGAAACAAAAGGTAAAGAGGTTTGGGATTACTACTATGCACCACGTCGCGCTCTTAACCTGGGTATCAGTGGCGATCGCACTCAACATGTCCTTTGGCGAATCGACCACGGTAATCTCGATGGTGTTAAGCCTAAGCTCACCATCATTATGATTGGTCAGAATAATGGCGGACATAATACCGCCCAAGAAATCGCTGAAGGCGTGACGGCTGTGGTTCAGCGCGTGCAGGCCAAATGTCCGGAATCCAAAATCCTTCTCTTAGCGATTTTTCAACGACGTCCCCAAATCACTCCCGAGCGTGCGGTCTTGGATGAAGCGAATGCGACGATTGCAAAACTCGCCGACAATAAATCCATTTACTATCTAAACATAAATTCAGTTTTCGTGAAGCCCGATGGATCGATACCGGCGGATCTTATGCCCGACTTCGAACATCCCAGTCCGCTCGGCAACAAAGTCTGGGCCGAAGCAATCGAACCCAAAGTCGCCGAACTCTTCGGAGATAAAGCGCTCGCTCCGCTGAAACGCTAACGATAGCAAAGCTCGCGAGGGGACAAGGTGACACGGGGACAAGGTGACAAGGGGTAATGCTCGTTCACGACTTCGTCGTTCCGTTAATTTTTATAATAGGTTTTAGACACAACCCCTTGCCAACGTGCCCACTTGCCCACGTGTCCCCTTGGTTTAGGAATAAAAAAGCCCGAGTTACCTCGGGCTTTTTTTATTCCTAAACTAAATATTACTTCCCAGCTTTTGCAGGCTTACCAGAACCAGAACCAGAACCGGAACTGGAACCAGCATTCTTACTCTTTCCAGATCCTGCGCGTTCTTTATCTGCTTTGGCAGCTTTGTCAGCAGCGTCAGCGAGTCCAGGATTAGCTTTGGTCACGGCAGCTTTTTGAGCTTCTGCGAGATTGCATTGAGCTTGAGCGATTGCTTTTTCGTCGGTGCCTGCTTTAGCAGTGTCGAGTGCAGCTTGTGCAGCAGCTACTGCTGGATCACTGGCAGAAGCTTTACGGGCTTCGAGTAATTTTTGCCAATCAGCTTCGGAAACTCCCTCAGGAGCTTTAGGCTCTTTATGTTTTTTCTTTTCACCTTTGGGAGGTGGATTGCCAGGAGGATTTTCAGGTGGCTGATTGGCATAGAGTGAGCCAACTGAAACCAAGAGAGCGAGGAGGAGGATTTTAGATTTCATAATAATGTATGGGGTTGCACATATAATACCCCGGTAATTTTGGGAAGTTGCAGGTAAGTTTAGGGGACAAGGAGCGCGAGCAAAGCTCGCGAGGGGACAAGTTGGCAAGTGGGCACGTTGGCAAGGGGAGATGCACGTTCACGACTTCGTCGTTCGATCATTAATTATTGGGTAAAGACACAACCCCGTGTCCCCGTGTCACCTTGCCCACATGTCCCCTCAATTAGATACTACCTGGCGGAGAGAGAGGGATTCGAACCCTCGGTACCTTGCGGTACACTGCATTTCCAATGCAGCGCGATCGACCACTCTGCCATCTCTCCTTATTACCAGATAGAAAGTTCATCAAACCCACAGGCTTTTAGGCGTCAAGGTGGAACATCCGCTTATTAGGGTTAATTAGCCTTTATCATCAAGCAAAGTACGGGCATTATCGATTTATGGGAATAAACAAAAGCTTTTCAAAGCCTACTCGTTTTCGTGCTAAGTCACCTGTCGCACCTCGCGGTCCTAAAGGCCCACGTGTGTCCGACCGCCCTAAGGCGAAAAAATCTTCGAAGAAGTAATTTTATTTCGCGACCTGTTTGGCCCAGGAGTCCTTCAGGGTCACAGTGCGATTAAAAATCGGCTTCTGCGTCGTAGATTCTTTATCCACGCAGAAGTATCCAGTGCGTTCGAATTGCACACGTGTGCCTTGAGCTAATTTTAAAAGGGCTGGTTCAACTTTTCCACGGATGATTTGAATAGAATTTGGATTTAAATATTTTCTCCAATCATCGTCCTCGGCTAAGTCATTTAAATTCTCATGCATGAAGAGGCGATCATACAGACGTACTTCGACATCGCCCGCGTGTTCTGCACTCACCCAATGAATGGTGCCTTTGACTTTTCGGCCATCCGCTGAATCGCCGCCCTTGGTCGCAGGATCATAAGTGCAATGTACTTCGGTGACCTTACCGGTCTCATCTTTCACGCAATGCGTGCAGGTAACGTAGTAGGCCCAGCGAAGACGGACCTCTTG
>CAIMFE010000068.1 GCA_903840235.1 uncultured Opitutia bacterium
TAACTGATTGCCGATGATGGCAGCTATGATTAACAATCCAATCAGTGTCCAAACTTCAAAATACGCAGGGCGATTATTTGTCGAAACACTGAGCGCGCCAGCCGTAACCAGAAGTGAGTCGCCAGGAAGGAAGAAGCCAACAAGGAGTCCCGTTTCCGAAAAGATAATTATGAATAATACCAAAAGGCCGCCCGTTTGAATCAACTCAGTGAGGCCTTTGGCAGTGTGCAGGTGGTTCCAGAAATCGACGAGTCCTTCGAGCATGCGGACAAGGTGACTAAATAATTCGATTTGGCAACGCCCTATGACCTTGATGTATGGACGCTTTATTGCACTTTAGCCTAAGACATGTCTACGGACTTCGAGACTTCGCTGCTGCACCTACGTCGTTCTGCCTTACAGAACGCATTAGTCGGGGCTTCATTATTGGAAGGTGAAGTAGTGCCTAGAATTAAAACCTTTTTAAGCGAAGCCCGTGATATTCAACTACAAGCACAACGTGCTGGGGTCGACGGTGGCTTAGTTGCTAAGATTCGATCCGATGCCATTGATATCGTTTTAGAAGCCTTATATCTCCGTGTTGGTAAAGATGCCGAAGCGATTACACTCGTCGCCACTGGAGGATACGGGCGTGCTGAATTGTGTCCATTGAGTGATATCGACCTACTTGTTTTAGTCCCGTCTCATAATGCTACCATAAAGGCAGCGGTAGAAAAAATTCTCTATCCACTCTGGGATGTAGGTTTGAAAGTCGGTCAATCGGTACGAACGGTTTCCGAAGCTACTAGTTACGCTCAAGACGATTTACATTTGCAAGTGGCGCTACTGGAGACGCGCTATTTATGCGGTGCGACCGAACCCTATAATCAAATTACGACAAAGCTCTCAAAAGCTTTAAGTGGTGATAAATGGACCGGCTTGGCGCGGGCGATTGTTGATGCCCAAAGAAAGCGTCGCGAAAAAGCAGGTGGGAGTGCTTACTTGCAGGAGCCTGACCTTAAAAACGGAGTGGGGGCACTGCGTGACGTTCAGAGTTGTATTTGGTTGGCACGATTGAAATCAGGCTCAACCACGAGTGTTGCATTATCCACTTCGGGACTTCTGCCGAATGCTGATTTTAATAAATTTCAAGAGGCACGCTCAACTCTGATGCGTATTCGTTGTGAATTACATTTTCAAGTTACCAGACCCACTGAGCAGCTATCACTGGAAAGACAAAATTTAGTGGCGCAAGGATTAGGTTTTTCGGGTGATATCAAAGAGCGTATCGGCATCTTGATGCGAATGTATTTCGACGCAGCTGATCACGTGCGTCGCTGTGTGGAATTAGTTGAGGGTATCGTTCTGAATGAGCCCGAACCGAAGGGTTATGGAAAACCCATCGTAGTAGACGGATTCAGTATTATCCCTGGAGGGGTTGCTTCTGCTCAACACCGTTTAGTTTTTGATGAGGACCCGGGTCGTCTAGTAAGACTATTTCGTTTATGCCAAATGCATGATGCTCAGCCTGAGCGGGCACTTTCGATTTTAGTGCGCGAGCGTGCCCAATTACTTGATGATGCACAGGCTTTTTCTGAGTCATCGACGAATGCGCTCCGTGCTATGCTGACGGAAGGTGGTCGCGTTTATAAAGCCATCAATGCCTTACGTGAACATGGTTTACTCTATCGTCTCGTACCTGAGTTTGCTGGGTTACATTGTTTAGTGCAGTTTGAATTTTATCATCGTTGGACGGCCGATGTTCATACGCTGCGGTGTTTATGGGAGTTGGATGAAATCTATAGCGGTAAGACTGAGATTGATCGTGCCTATCGTGAAATTCTTTTTGGACTGGAATCACCGTCTTTAGTTTATGCGATTTTGTTTTTACACGATATTGCAAAATCAGGTGGGATTGCCGGACACGCTGAGAGGGGTGTACCGATTGCTGAACATATTTTAGAACGCCTAGGTTTCGATACTCGCGAACGCGAAATTTCCCGCGTCGTCATTCTTAATCACCTCGTAATGGGTTTATATTCGCAGAGACATGATATTGATGAACCCAGAAATATTGAACGATTTGCTAACTTGCTCGGTGACGAACAAATATTGAGAGCACTGTATGTGCATACACGATGCGATGCACGTGGTACCTCGCCTGATTTATGGACCGAATTTAAGGATCGTCAGCACTGGACGCTTTATCGCCGCACGTCTGACAAAATTGCGGGTACCGCCGAAAATCAAAGTCAGGAGAATATACGAATTTTACGTACTGCCACCGATAGTATGTTGGGTGGATCTATTCCGTTAGATGAAGTTGAGGCACATTTTACCCAAATGCCGGGTAGCTATTTCCGTCACGTGATTGCGGAAGATGCGGCGACACACGTGAAACTTATCCACCGATTGATTTCGGCCGTTACGAGTGAAGATCATGAAATATTACTGA
>CAIMFE010000069.1 GCA_903840235.1 uncultured Opitutia bacterium
GGTAATCCTGCATTAGGATAACAAGAGACGTAAATTTCTGACTTACGTGAAAGTTCGTCGATGTGTGGACGCATCTGTTCTCCACCGAGCGCACAGTTCATGCCGATACTGATTGGATGAGCGTGACGCACTGAATTCCAGAACCCTTCTGTGGTCTGACCCGTGAGTGTGCGTCCCGATGCGTCGGTGATCGTACCAGAAATCATGAGCGGTAGGCGATACCCACGTGCTTCAAAGGCTTCATCGATGGCGAAGAGTGCTGCTTTTAAAACCAGCGTATCAAAAACCGTTTCACAAAGTAAGAGATCGGCACCCGCATCGATTAACGCATCAACCTGTTCGCGGTAAGCGTCTTTTAATTCAACGAAAGTAATATCGCGTTTACCTGGGTCGTTCACATCACGGGACATCGACAAGGTTTTGTTTGTCGGTCCAATCGCGCCCGCGACGAAGCACAGTCGACCCGGCGACTTCGCTTTAATTTCATCGCACGCTTGTTTGGCGATTTTTACGGCCGCGGTATTTAAATCACGAACCAAGTGACCCATCTTGTAGTCTTCCATCGCGATGGAAGTACCATTGAAAGTGTTGGTTTCTAAAATATCCGCTCCCGCTTCAAGGTAGTCACGGTGAATTTTTAAAATAGCCTCAGGTTTGGTTAAAACGAGTAAATCGTTATTACCTTTCAGCTCACCTGGGTGATTCGCAAAAAGTTTTCCGCGATAATCTTCTTCGGTGAGTTTTAATTGTTGAATCATTGTGCCCATCGCACCGTCCAAGAAGACAATGCGTTGACGCAGCAGCCCTACCAAGCTTTCGCCGGTTTTGGTATAAGGTAGGAGCTTAAATGACATTGGTTTTACCGTGAGATTATCTTGGCGAGGGTCAAGGCACGGACGGTTTGTTCTGTGTCATGCAGGTAAATCGGGCTTTTTACACTTCGGCAAATCCTGCGAGCGGTATAAAACGATACGTTTTCCTTCAAATTTCTCATCATTCCAGAGCAGGGGACGGAGTTCGAAACTGAAGAAAGGGTTTATTCCAGAGTTCGCCTTTTCCGCAGCCGGGTCGCCGCCTTGCCAATAGAGAATCCCATTGGGTAAAGAATGTTTTACGCCGTGAATAATGAGCTGTTTGGTTTGATGGACAAACGTGCGGAGATCCGCCACGGCCCGGCCGGTAATAAAATCGTGGTCGTGACTCAGTGTTTCCGCGCGTGCGACAATCGGCTGAACGTTTTTCAGATTCATGCGTTTAACAATATCTTCTACCACTAGAATCTTTTTGCCCACCGAGTCGACCAAGGTGAACTCAGCGTTCGGATAAAGCACGGCTAAGATTAATCCCGGGAAACCTCCGCCGGTGCCGACATCAATAATCTTAGCGCCTGGTTGCAGTTTTAAGAATTTAATCGCCGCAATACAGGGCGCATAGTGATGCCGTTCAAGGTTTTCGATGTCTTTGCGCGATACTAAATTAATCTTTTCATTCCATTCGCGATGCAGCGCCGCCATTTCGGTTAACTTTGCCCACTGTGCCTCATTAAGCTCTGGAAAAATAGAGTGTAGGTTTTGCATTTAATCTAAGGTGACAATGAGCCACACCTCCAACTTGGCAAGGAAAGGCATTTCAGGCTTCACAGTCGCACTTTATTAAACCAATTTTGAAGCATGTTTCACCACCTCGTCTTTTTCTATCTCCGCAAAGATCTTACCCCAGCGGAGCGCGCACAATTTGAAACTAAGTTACGCGGCTTAGATAAAATTAAATCCATATCATCCTGCTATATTGGTCGCCCCACGCCGTCCGAGCGCGCCATCGTTGATAGCTCCTACGACTACGCTGAAATGTTTATTTTCAAAAGTAAGGCCGAACACGACGCCTACCAGGTCGACCCCATTCACGTCGATTTCGTCCAGTCCTGTAAGACGTTTTGGTCTTCGGTGAAGATTTACGACTTCGAATAAATTCATAAGTTATTTATAAGCATATACTTATAAATATTACCCATTGTTAACCTGACGAGACTTAAGGCTTAACAATAGGCAGTTTAGGGCTTAATTATTGGGGGTGTCCTCCGCCTCACCAGCACCCAGTCGCTCGACCGATGCTATTGATTTAGCGGACAGAAAACATGCCTGGCATCCTTTCACTCAGATGAAGGAGTATAATGCCAATCCGCGACTGCACTTAGTAAAAGGTGAGGGTTCTTGGTTAATCGACAGTGAAGGTCGCCGCTACTTAGACGGCAATGCTTCGGTGTGGACCAATGTCCACGGACATAACGATCCAGATTTAAATGCTGCTCTGGAGAAACAGTTACATCAATTAGCGCACGTTACTTTATTA
>CAIMFE010000070.1 GCA_903840235.1 uncultured Opitutia bacterium
TGACGTCTGGTGCCGCGACCATGGTCCTATTTTTATTAAGAATGATCAAACCGGTGAACTCGCGATTACCGATTGGGAGTTTCACGGGTGGGGTGGAAAATTCGAAGCCTCACTCGACAATCAAGTACCCAAAAAAATTGCTAATCACTTGGGCTTAAAATGCTTTAGCTTTGCGTTTGAGTTAGAAGGCGGGGGCATCGAGGTTACGGGTGACGGACGCTTACTCACCACTGAAGCGGTGCAAAATAATCCCAATCGCGCCGAGGGCAGAAACGACGCCGAGTTTCATCAGGCCATTAAAGATGGATTGGCGATCGATGAAATTCTTTGGATTGGTGAAGGTTTAGATAATGATGATACCGACGGGCACATCGATAATCTGGCACGATTCATCAGCCCCCAATCTATCATCGCTGTCACGGAACAAAATTCTAGTTCTCCTAATTTTCATCGCCTAGAAAAAAATCTGGATCGTTTAAGACAAATGAAGACTAAGACCGGATCTAAATTTAATGTCATTCCCCTTCCGCTTCCGGAACCCATCCGTTTAGCGGGACGCAATCTTCCGCCAAGCCACGCCAATTTCTTAATCGTTAATGACGGAGTATTAGTGCCGCTTTACGGGCAGAAATCGGATGATCTAGCCATGGGTATTTTACAAGACTGCTTCCCAAAACATAAAGTTGTGGGGATAGATTGCCGAGTACTCTTGATTGAAGGCGGCGCCCTGCACTGCTTAAGCCAACAGCAGCCTGCTTAGTTCTTGGGCTTTAGTTTATCACTGCATCCACACCCGCCGGCACATTTTCCGGCGCGTTGTTGTTTAAATTTTTTAATAGCTCGGTTGATTAACCAGCCCAAAGCTGAGCCGACTAAAAAAGCGATGATGATTAGCTCTGAGTTCATGTGAATCGGATAACGCTTTGGTAAACAACCACGGCCATAACCCAGGCTAAGATTGTCATATAGAAAAAGGAAATAGCGGCCCACTTCCAACCGCCCGTTTCTTGAGCGAGAGTCGCAATCGTTGGACCACACTGAGAACATAAGGCAAAGAAAACCATCAGGGCTAAAACTGCCGCGAGAGAAAATATCGGAGTAGATTTTCTCGGACCATCCATCCACTTCGCTTCCTGCATAGCCGTGCGTAAATGTTGTGAATCCGCCTCCGCCCCTTTGCCGATGGAATAAGTAACACCCAAGGTGGAGACGATGACTTCACGTGCAGGAAAACTAGCCAAGACACCCACGGTAATTTTCCAATCAAAGCCACAAGGATCAAAGACCGGCTGAACCGCTTTTCCAAATCGACCCATCCAAGATTGTTCAATCATCGCCGCCTGAGTGCGGGCCTGGAGTTCATGTTCAGACAAGGTTGGCTCAGCGGCTTTAATGCGATCAGACATCTGAGTGTCGCGCGGGAAATAACAGAGCGCCCAAATAATAATGGTGATCGCAAAGATTACTGTTCCGGCCTTGGAAATAAATTCTGCCGCATTTTGCCACATCCGCCAAATCACATCGCGCGGCTTGGGCATTTGGTAACGTGGTAATTCTAAAACAAACGGTTGGGGTTTTACCTTTAAGACAAAGCGCGTGAGCACAAAAGCTGTCGGCACCGCAAAAATTAATCCGACGCAATGCATGCCGACCATGACGACCGATTCCCAACCAGGACCGTAAAGTGGACCGATGAAGGCAGCACACATTAATGCATAAATCGGAAAACGTGCCGAACAACTCATGAACGGTACCGCAAAGGCAGTAGCTAAACGAGCTTTCGGATCTTCGATTGTTCGGGTCGAAAGTAATCCAGGAATAGCACAGGCAAAACCTGATAGTAATGGGACGAAACTTTTTCCATTAAGCCCACACCAGCTGAAGAGCCGATCCATAATGAAGGCGGCCCGGGCCATGTATCCGCTATCTTCTAAAATTCCTACGAATAAAAATAATATTAATATCTGGGGAAGAAATACTAGGAACGCTCCCACACCGGCAATAATACCATCAGTTACCAAACTTTGCAGCATTGGTGTGCTTACTAAGGCCGGAGCAATGACTGACTTTAGGAAATCAACGCCCGCCTGAATCCACTGCATGGGAAATTTTGCGAGCCAGAAGACTGAGGCGAATAGACCGAGCATAATCCCGATAAATAAAATCGGCCCCATCACACGGTGTAACAACACCCGATCTAGTGCAGCTGCATTGCCCTGTTTTCCAGTGCCTCCAGCGATCACACCCTCGAGAACTTTTCTTAGGTGCGCATAATGAATTAATGGTTCAGCGGCCAAAGGATTATATCCTGCCGCACGCACTTGATCGCGTGCCTGACGGACGATTGAGTCCCGCTGCACATTCAACCATCCTAATCGATTACTGGTGTGAGCATTCGAACTAAATAAAATTCTTTGAGCATCAGCCGACGACGGTGCCTTGCCGGTGTCTGCCTGAATTGCTTGAACAATCGCACCGAGGGCAGATTCAACTTGGCCGGGCCAAGTTAACCGCGTCATCTTCGATTTTTTGTTTAAGACCTCGGCGATTGCCCTTCTTACCAAAGAGATACCTTCACCCTTCCACGCAGAAGTGAGAACCACGGGGACACCACCTAAGCGTTGAGACAAAAGTTGCGTATCTATTTTTAATCCTTGTTCGTGAGCAATGTCGGCCTGATTTAAAACTAAGGCCATCGGCAAGTTGAGTTCTGCCAACTGCGATGCTAAAAATAAATTTCTGAGCAGATTCGTTGCGTCTAAAACTACGACGATCGCATCGGGTTGTTGGCTTCCTTCCAGTGAGCCGAGTAAAACATCGGTCACCACTTGTTCGTCGGGCGAAGCGGCGGCCAGCGAGTACAATCCAGGCAAATCGACTAGCTCTACTTTCAGTCCATCACCACAGTCACATCGACCTGACTTTCGTGCCACGGTCACACCTGGATAATTTCCAACTTTCTGACGAAGCCCTGTCAGGGCGTTAAACAGCGTAGACTTGCCCGTGTTGGGATTCCCAACCAGCGCGACGTAAATTTCTTTAGAACTCATGGCGTCGGCTTGGGTCGTTGCACGGGACAATCGGCCGCGACATCGACGATTAAACTTTCAGCCTCGGCTAATCTCAAACTAACCACCTGACCGCCAAACTCGATGGCCAGTGGGTCGCCCAAAGGGGCACGACGAACCAACTTCAAAGCCATGCCCGGAAGGAGTCCCAATGCCATCAATCGCTGATCCACCGCTTGGTCAGGATTGAGCGATACCAGTTTGCCGAATTGGCCGGGTAATAATTGAGAAAGTGGAGTCACGCTAATTGAGACTGAGTCTCAAAAAGGTAAACTTTGGGGGCTTTTTTGTCAATCCCCCACCTAGGTTATCCCTTAAAATGGTTAAGTTTTAGAGGTCGGCCTCACATTTAACCGAGACTGGGCAATGATCCGAGCCCAGAACCCGCGCGTGGATTTCAGGCTTACTCCAAGACAAGTTACCTGAGGCGAGGCAGTAATCCAACCGCCATCCAATATTTCGCTCTCGAATACCTGGGCGATAACTCCACCAGCTGTATGCCTTTTCTTGGGTGGGATTGGCGGATCTAAATGTATCAACCATACCTTGATCAGAAAGAAGTTTTGAAAAGGAACTACGCTCTTCGTCGGTGAATCCGGCGTTACGGCGATTCTGTGCGGGATTTGCTAAATCTATTTCCGCATGGGCTACGTTTAAATCACCACATACGATCACCGATTTTTTCTTACTTAGTTTAGATAAATATTTTTGGAAATCATCATCCCACATTAAGCGATAATCTAAGCGCTCTAAATCACGCTGCGAATTAGGAACATACGCACTGATTACATAACAGCTTTTAAATTCAGCAGTAATCACTCGACCTTCACGCGGGTGATTACCAGGGAAGTCATTTGTAACCGCGAGAGGATTGGTTTTTGCTAAAATGGCAGTGCCAGAATATCCCTTCTTCTCCGCCTCGTGCCAAAACTGATAAGGAAAATCGAGTCCTAAAGTTTTCGCGATAGCCGCTTCGCATTTTGTTTCCTGCAAACACAATACATCAGGGGCGTGCTCATGAATAAAGTCGGTAAGACCTTTGCCGTGGGCTGATCTGACACCGTTAACATTCCAAGAATAAATTTTTACGGAACTCACTTTTTATTATTCTTATTTTTAGTTTTATCTTTTTCTGAAGAACTGGAGCCCTGTGAAAACAACGCATTCATTTTATCATCTAA
>CAIMFE010000071.1 GCA_903840235.1 uncultured Opitutia bacterium
CAGCTACTTCTGGATTTCTATTATGTTCCGTCCCGTGCAAATCGCGGATGATCTGAAGAAGAACAACGGTTATATTCTTGGAGTTCGTCCTGGTGAACACACCGCACAGTTCCTCGATTTCGTGATGACCCGCCTGACCGTGGCCGGTTCGTTATTCCTTCTTATCATCGCGTTGATGCCTGACCTCTTCACTTTCCAATTAGGATTCCCTCAGCGTTTAGCTACTTTCTTAGGCGGCACGGGTGGACTAATCACGGTGGGTGTGATGTTGGACACCATGCGCCAAATCGAAACGTATCTTCTGCAAAGTAATTATGAAGGATTCTTGAAGAAAGGTCGCATCGGCAGCTTGCCAGTTCCTCAACCCGGTTTACGTAATGGATCCGAAGGTTCCGAATTGGGTTCAATGACTAAAATTTGCCTTACTCTTTTCGTCCTGGGTATAGCTGCATGGGTAGCTAATCACTGGGATTCTTTTGTTAAGTAAGTTTCTGGAATGATTGATCTGAAGTCTGATGATGAAGTAAAACGAATGCGGGCTGCGTGCAGTGCCGCTGCTCGTGTTTTGCAGGATTTAGTTAGTCTCGTGGTTCCAGGAATTTCTACTGCCGGTTTAGATTCAGCCGCGCGTGGTTTAATGTTACGCCATGGCTGTGAAAGCGCCTGCTACGGATATGTTGTCGGCGGTTTAACTTATCCCGGATACGTTTGTATTTCTCTGAACGATGAAGTCGTTCACGGGATCGGTTCGCCTAGCCGAATTATTCGCGACGGTGATTTAGTTTCGTTAGATGTCGTCGTTCGACGTGATGGATTTATCGGCGACAACGCTCGAACCATCACCGTCGGCAAGGTCAGCCCGGAAGCTAAGGCTCTCTGTGTTGAGACCGAAAAAGCCCTTCATGCGGGTATTGCCGCGGTCCGACCCGGAAATAGGGTGGGGGACATCTCGGCTGCCATCCAGGCCGCCCTTGCTCCAGGTGGGTACGGCATCGTCCGGGACTTCGTTGGTCACGGCGTAGGCCGAAAAATGCACGAGGAGCCCCAAATCCCGAACTTCGGCAAGGCGGGTACTGGACCTAAGTTATTGGCTGGTATGTGCTTAGCAATAGAACCCATGGTTAATTTAGGCTCGCATAAGATCATTATGGGAGCTGATGGATGGACCGCCAGGACCTCAGATGGCAAGGTTTCTGCCCATTTTGAGCATACCGTGATGGTGACAGAAAAGGGTGGGGAAATACTAACCTTACCTTAACTCAATTTTTTGCTTTCAAATCCCCCAAGAACCCACAAGTTCCGACCTCTTTCCCACCTTCTAAACAGCCCGGACCCTATGCCACGAATCCTCGGAGTAGATATACCCAACAACAAAAAAGTAGAGTACTCGCTTCGCTACATCTATGGTATCGGCCCACGCCGCGCCACAGAAATTTGCGAAGCTCTCGGCTTTGATCCCGCCATGCGCGCTTCGAATCTTTCGGAGGAGCAATTAAATAAAATCGTCGAGTACATCGTTCGCATGGGATACAAGTGCGAAGGTGATTTACGTCGCGATATCGCACAAAATCTCAAGCGCCTCCAAGCGGTAAAATGTTACCGTGGACTTCGCCACTTCCGCGGACTTCCTGTTCGTGGTCAGCGTACACGTACTAACGCTCGTACTCGTAAGGGTAAGCGTAAGACCGTCGGCGTTGCGGCAGCTCCTTCCAAATAATTTTTAAATCTCTAATATAATTTTACGATGAGCGAAGAAGCACCCAAGACTCCTAAAGTACGTAAGCCCAAAGCTGCGTCACCTGAAGCGGCCGCCCCTGCGGTAGCTCCTGACGTAGTTGCACCTGTTGCAGCGGAGGCCACACCACCAGAGCGCAAAGAAATTACTGCGAAAGAATTATTAGGCGAAGACGTTGGCGAAATTAAGGTTCGTCGCGCCAAAGGTTCCAAAAATATCACCGTTGGAATCTGCCACATTTTAGCTACCTTCAATAACACCAAAGTAACCATCACCGATGCTAACGGCAACGTGATCTCTTGGGGTTCTGCCGGTCGTCACCAATTCCGTGGTTCTCGCAAATCTACTGCGTATGCCGCTCAAGTCGTTTGCCAAGAAGCCGCTAAGTTGGCGATGGCTCACGGTTTAAAAGATGTTTCGGTTCGTGTTAAAGGTCCAGGTATGGGTCGCGACAGTGCGATTCGTGCGCTCCAAGTTCTCGGCCTCAATGTAACATCGATTCTCGATACGACTCCAATTCCTCATAACGGTTGCCGCCCTCCTAAGCGTCGCCGCGTTTAATTTTTCGACTTACCGTCCGGCTATGGCAAACCGGGCGGGTTCTATCATCCGCCACAAATACCAAAAATAATAAATCATGTCTCGTTACACTGGACCCACGACCAAGCTGAATCGTCGCTTTGGCCAAAATATCTTCCCCACCTCTAAAGGTGAGGAACGCCGTCCGTACCCACCCGGTATCCACGGTAAGACCACCCGCCGAAAAGTTTCGGAGTATGGTGTTGGTCTGAATGAAAAACAAAAACTCCGTATGATGTACGGTCTGACTGAAAAACAGTTCCGCTTATCCTTCGAACGCGCTAAGCGTATGGGTGGTGTCGCTGGTGATAATTTCCTCCGCATTCTCGAAACTCGTTTAGATAACGTTGTCTACCGTCTTGGTTTTGCTAACTCCCGCTCCGCTGCTCGTCAGCTCGTCTCCCACGGACACGTCCGTATCGACGGCCGTAAAGTAGACGTGGCTAGCTTCACTGTCGCTCCTGGACACGAAATTGAGATTCGTGATCGCACTTCTTCGAAACAACTCGCTACCCGCGCCATTGAAGAAGGCCAAGGTCGTGTTGTTCCTGCTTGGTTAGTTACCGTTGCTGAACAACTCAAAGGACAAATGGTCCGTGAGCCAGCAAAGGAAGAACTATCCCGCGACATCAATGTTCAGATCATCGTTGAATTCTACAGCCGCTGATCCAACCGCCAACCAAAACAACTAACTACTAAAAGACATGACCAAGCGCCTCGGAAAATTCGAACTACCCAAGGGCCTCAAAAAAGAGGAATCCTCCGCCACCCCCACCTTCGCTCGCTACTTCGCCGAGCCTTTCGAGACCGGTTTCGGTCACACGATTGGCAATTCGTTACGTCGCGTGCTTCTCAGCTCTATCGAGGGCGCTGCAATTTCTGCAGTGATGATCG
>CAIMFE010000072.1 GCA_903840235.1 uncultured Opitutia bacterium
AAAGTGATTTTTCAAAAATTCCTTGCCTTAGACCCTGTAGTCAGTTCTTTTAACCCTTCACTGGGCTCGTGGTGAAATGGATATCATTTCTGACTACGGATCAGACGTTTGGGGTTCGAATCCCTACGGGCCCACCACTTTAAGCGTTACCCTCGAGAAACCCTCTCAGGGTAGTTCTTGTAAGGTTATTGTTGTTATTCTTTTACAATTCTCTTAAAATTACGGTTCAAATTGATTATGCGCCAACTTTCAATTTTAGCACTGTTAGTAGGTATCATGGTATTTTTCGTCTTAGTGAGTTGCGACGACAATAAACCCATAAGCCCGAAGTGGGTTACCGAGGGTAATTCCACCACAAACCCCTAATACTTTAGTCGAGTAACTTAGGGGTTGGCTCAGGCAGCTTGTTTCCAGTCGGGTAAATATAAGTCCTATCTTCAAAATTCCTTAATTCTAAGACGCCATCGTGTATGGCTTGGACGTATTCAGGATTGAGCGGGATTTTACCGCCGCCGCCTGGTCCATCGACGACCAACTGGGGAATACTGTAACCAGTGGTATGTCCGCGTAATCCGCGGATAATTTCGATTCCCTTTTGGATTGGCGCACGAAAATGCGTAGACCCTTCAATCAAATCACAGGCATATAAATAATAAGGACGCACTCTAATCATGAGGAGTCGGTGAACCAGTGATTTCATGACTTCGAGACTATCATTGATACCGTCTAATAAAACGGACTGATTTCCTAACGGTACGCCGGCTAAAGATAGACGTTCGCAGGCCGCGGCGAGTTCCTGGGTGACCTCTTTAGGATGATTGGTGTGGATGCTCATCCAGATGGGCCCGTGTTTACGGAAAATTTCTGCTAATTCAGGAGTAATTCTCTGCGGAAGAAAAACCGGAATGCGTGAACCCATTCTGATAAACTCCACATGCGGAATCGCACGGAGGCGACCAAGCAGCGAATCAATTTTGGCGTCCGAGAGTAGCAAGGGGTCGCCCCCTGAAATCAGCACATCGCGAATCTCGGGGTGACTTTCAATATACTTCAAACCTTGTTCGAGCTCGGGATGGAAGTCATAGGACTGGGCGTTCGAGACTAAACGACTGCGCGTGCAGTAGCGACAGTATGAAGCGCATCGATCTGTAACTAAAAATAGAACACGGTCCGGATAGCGGTGAACGATTCCCGGAACGGGCATCGTACCCTCTTCGCCCACCGGGTCAGAGGATTCGCCCGGAGCGATATAGGATTCTTTGATATTAGGAATGACCTGCTTACGAATCGGACATTCAGGATTCTTCGTATCAATCAGATTAAAATAATACGGAGTAATCGCTAACGAAAGTTTATGGGCAGCAAAAAGACACCCTTCTTTTTCGTCAGGGGTCAACGTCATCCACTGCTCGAGCTGCGCCAAAGTCGTGATTCGATTTCGCAACTGCCAAGTCCAGTCGTTCCAATCTTTTACTGGTACATTCGTCCATAGCCCTTGCCCTGAATACCAGTTTTTACGTTGATCGAGAGGAAACATGTAAATGTATTCGTTAAAAGTAACCCAAATAACTTATCACGCAAACCGTGAATGGTTTATTTGAAGTGACGGAGGACTTTAAATGTGCACGGCGAATGCGATGCGACAGAGTGAAATCCCTGCTTGGGCCCCAACAAAATCCCAAATAATTCAAAACCTTCATAAAATAGGGCTAAATTGACAGATTTTAGGGTTTAGGGCTCCCTATTCCGTTTGCTCTACTGGCCCCAACTGTCCTATTAAGGTGGCATGTCTGTTACGAAGCCACGCTTCACTTTAGAGTTCGAAAAGCCCATCCGTGAGTTGGAGGACAAAATTGCTGCCCTCCGTGCCTCATCGGAATCTGCGGGCATCAACGTCACCAAGGAAGTGAATTCCTTGGAGGCGAAGCTCGAACAAACCCGTCGCGATATTTACGGCAATCTCAACCCTTGGCAGCGCGTGCAATTAGCGCGTCACCCTCGTCGCCCCTACTCGCTCGACTACATCAATATGTTGTTCGACGACTTCCAAGAGCTCCACGGTGATCGTCTTTACATGGACGACGAATCGACCGTCGGTGGTACGGCGTTTTTCGAAGGTCAGCCGGTGATGATTATCGGACAGCAAAAAGGTCGCGACACGAAAGAAAATTTACGCCGCAACTTCGGTTGCCCTAATCCTGAAGGTTATCGCAAAGCCCTGCGTCTCATGAAAATGGCGCACACTTTCAAATTGCCGATTATTACCTTGGTCGACACTCCAGGCGCCTTTCCCGGAATCGGATCAGAAGAACGTCACGTTGCCGAAGCCATTGCGGTCAATCTACGTGAGATGAGTCAGTTCCAGGTTCCGATTGTTACTTTTGTTATCGGTGAAGGTGGTTCCGGCGGTGCCCTCGGTATCGCAGTTTCCAATCGCGTCTTTATTTTAGAAAATGCCTACTACTCGGTGATTTCTCCTGAAGGCTGTGCGGCGATTCTCTTTAAGGATCGAGCCCATGCTCCGAAAGCGGCGGAAGCACTGCGTTTAGACGCCCCTAACCTCATCAAGCTCGGAGTCGTCGATGGTGTCATCAAAGAGCCTCTCGGTGGTGCCCAAGAAGACCCTGCCGCAACAAGTTCAAATATTCGTAAGACCTTACGTGAGACCCTCAAACAACTCGGTAAACTCTCGGGCGAAAAACTCGTCGCCGAACGTTACGCGAAGTTCCGCAAGATGGGCGTCTACTCGGAATAAGGTATTTAAAATATTACTTCATAAAAAAGGCGTCTTTTCACAGACGCCTTTTTTGTTTTAGCCACCGCCGTTGCCGAGCAGTCGAATATAACGGGTGTAATTTCGTCCGTACTGATTAACAATGCGTCGGTAAGAGGCGTTGGTATTTAATATGACACCCTGTGTGCTTTGCGCTTTGCCATCTAGTTTCTGTAAGGCGCGTAATTCTTTCGAACCTTCAGGAGTTAATACAGTGATCGAAACCTCAATCGCTTTTAAGGTGTATGGCAAATAAGGTAATTGCGTCAAATTGGGCGTCGTTGTTGGGCTTAGTGCATCAGGATAAATGCGATCGGAATAAACTCTTAGACGACCCACAAAGGAATCATA
>CAIMFE010000073.1 GCA_903840235.1 uncultured Opitutia bacterium
GGGCACCACATCTCAACCATTGAGGGTGGGGCAATTGTTACGAGTGACGATAAACTCTATAGTGTAATGCTATCCATTCGCTCGCACGGCTGGTCGCGCGATGTTCCTGAGGTAGATCGCCAAGCTTGGAAGCAGGAATTTAAAATTGATGACTTCAGAGAATTTTACAGCTTCTACTATGCAGGCTACAATCTGCGCTCGACTGATTTAAACGCTTTCCTCGGACGTCAGCAGTTAAAGCGACTTCCTGAAATCGCCAAAATCCGTGCACACAACTTCGAACTTTATCGTCAGGCCTTGCCTGAATTCTGGTCACAGACCAGTGAAGAAGGCTTTGTTTCGAGTTTTGCTTTTGGCACTTTCGCAAAAAACCGACTCGAGGTATCCAAACACCTCCTGGGCCACGGTATCGAGTGTCGCCCATTGGTTTGCGGGTCCATGGGCCGTCAGCCGTTTTGGATAAAGAAGTACGGTATTACACACCTGCCAGTTGCCGATAAGGTGCATGACTATGGGCTGTATCTGCCAAACCACGCGAATATTACAGAAGATGATATTAAATACGTGGCTAAACACTTTCGCGAAGTTGCTCAACCCTGTTAGATTTATTTACGCCAGCCTGCCTTCCAGAGCAGACCATCTAATTTACAGCGCATACTTGAGAGGTGACGCTGGAGTCCTGTCCCGAGTGCATGATCACGCAGCCCTCGGTTTTTGTAGACTCGAGGTTTAGCGACCCAAGGAGCATCAACAAATTTCTTTAATGCGGATGAAGTATATTCAGGCGCAAACCATGCAGGAATATGATTATCCTTAAACCAGGGCTCTTTGAGGTAGGAGAGATACAGTTGGTCATCCGAATCAACTTTCAAAATATAATCAATCGCCGCCTCGAAATTTTGAAAATCTGAAACATTAATAAAACTCCGTGGGTTAAAATCACGGGCCACTTCGGGGTTACCCCAATAAATCGGCAGACTTTGGGCTAGCATCGGCTCAACGAGTTTTTCTGTAGTATATCCAGGCGAGGATGAATTTTCAAAGGCTAGCGTGAATTTATACTGATTAATAAAAGACACTTTATCAGTGATGGTTCTACCGAGGTTATTGAAATGTCGTCCTCCTGAATCTACGGTTTTGCGTCGATTTAGCATTCGGAAAAATTTATTTCGTTCAGTCCCACGAGGATTTGAAACCACGAAATTACAGAAACCGTTTTTTTGCTTAAGAATAGCTTCCGGAACATCATGGTCACCTTTAATTAAGAGTGTCGGGTCTTCAATGTAGTGAATATACTGAGGTAGGCGTAAGTGTCGCGGCTCGCTCGGGAGATGACAGAAAGTAATCGCAAAATCACACTCTTCAAAATCCGGCAAAACATTTTCCGTGGTATAGAATATTTTCTTCCCCAAAAAACTTCTATGGTCATTTCCAAAAGTTGAATAAATCAAGACATCGGCATCTTCTAAGGCTGACAAGGTTAAGTCATAATTCGCGCTTAACGCTCTCGTAAAGTAATTATTTTTGCGGTTAAGGCCCGAGAATTTATCAGTGTCGTGAACATTAAAAATAAAATCACTAAATGCGATTTTCAAGTTAGGTCGTGCACTTTGGTTTTCTTGAGGCATCGAAATTATTTAGGGCCAAAGCCGGCTAAATTTACAGAGCGTAAGTAGTCCATGGCTCGTTCAGTCCGGAGCGTAGTATTTTCACCCGAGCCGGCACCCATGGCCAGCGAACCCCTTTCGCCACCTTGTTCCAACAAGCAGCCGAGTTCTTCCATGAGATCCAGACTCACTTCCGATGTGGCAACGCGGAAACGCGAAATATTGTGCAGGGATAGGTAGTTACTGAAGTAAACATCATCGTGATAACGGGAGCTTTTATTAGCTAAGGCTTTACTGAGGTAATCTTCAAAATCGCCCCCGAAGAAAGACCGATGGACGATGAATCCACCAAAGCCACAAAGAATATCTACAGACCCATTGGGTGGTGACCATTTTCGATAAAGATAATTATCAGCGTACCCATAAGCCGAACGTGGATCTTTTTCTACGAAATGAAGAAGCGTTTTGAGTGCCCCGGGAAGATGGCGAATGTCATCATCGACGACAAAAAACCATACATTGGCTTCAGGCGGAGTTCGGCGAATGGTAGGTATAAGTTTGGTGCCAGGCCCCTCATCTTCGCATCGGAATATCTTTACTGGATAATTTTTAATGAAGTCAGGGATAATATATTCAGCCCCGGTACGAGCAAAGCGGTGGGGGATATTAAGATGAATCTCATTCGGTGGCCGCGATTGCCCTGAAGTCAGTGATTTTAAAACTGGTTCTATTAAATGGATGCGATCCGGGGCGGTGGTGAGTGTCGCCACAACATAGAGATTGTCGACTTGTGCCTGGGTCACATGCAGGTTTTTCCAAAACGATTCAGCTTTTTGCATTCTTAACCGATATCTGCGTTTACGCCGCCAAGCTCTGGTCGGGCCGCGCAGAAAAAAACCCAAGATAATTATTACAATAAAACCGACCCACAAAAACCCAATGTTATCCATGTTCATTATGTAATCAATCAGCTGCGCGGGCCGAATTTGCGTTGGGGTGGCTGCGAGGGTGGGGTCGCTTCAATCTGTACACCTACACAGGCAGGATGTTTTGCAAAAAAGGCATAGGTGGTCGGATCAAAGCGCGTGCTCATAGCATTGGCAGCTTCGGCAACTAAGATTCTGCCATCGGGCTGGAGGAACCCAATTTGCACCACACTTCGTCCGTCTACGCGGCGGGTATGGGCAACAATCTTTTCCATGAACTCGGCAGCTTCGGGTCCAGGTTTTAATGCAAATAGGATTTTCTTAATTAGACTCGGGGCATTGCGCAGGGGTTGAACGCTATGTACATTGACCGACCACTCGCTGCGCTCTTCGCGATAAACAAGGCGTGCATCAGCGATGATGTGTGAGCCATCCATGAGTAAGGGGAGTTCTCCGTCTTTGACATTCGCAAAAGCTTCATACGCTTCAGAAAACATATTTACGCCAAAGGTAATTTTTCGAGAAGAAATCGTAAATAAAGCCCACGCACGATTATCCTTTTTGGTAAATTTCTTCTCTAGTCCGCCGACGATACCGCAAATTCTAATCAGATGTCGTTCTTCTTTATTTAACTCAAGCCGATCGGGTGTCGTTGTGAGCGTTGAGATAATTTCATCGAGACCGTGATAGTCAGCAAGGGGGTGACCGCTTAAATAAAAGCCTAGGAGTTGTTTTTCGCTATTCAGCATTTCCAGCTTAGGCATCTTGGCTGATTTTCTTAAAATCAAATCGGAGGGACGTGCTGCGCCGGCATCTTCCGCACCCAGCATATCAAAGAGGCTTCCTTGTCCGCTCGCCCGCTCTTTTTTCTCAGCACTAAAATATTTTCTCACCGACTCGATTGAGTCTACTAAGTGTTGTCTGTCTTCGCCGCTGAAATCGAAGGCACCCGAGCGGGATAGGCAATCGAGCGTACGACCATTAATATTTTCATCGCCCATCCGTTCCACAAACTCCGCAAAGTCTTTAAAGGGTCCATTCTTTTCGCGCTCCGCCACAATGGCGCGCGCTGCTTGTTCGCCTACACCCTTAATCGCTCCTAATCCGAAACGAATAGCTTTATCTTTTACGACGGGAGTGAAGTCGGTGTCGGATTGGTTAACATCCGGGCCGAGTGCCTTAAGACCGAGGTTTTCTACTTCGGCCATAAACTCCGCTAGTTTATCGGCGTTACCTTGTTCTGAGGTTAACACTGCGGACATGAATTCAACCGGGTAATTCGCTTTTAGATAGGCGGTACGGTAGGAGAGAATCGCATAAGCCGCAGAGTGTGATTTATTAAATCCGTACTCTGCAAATTTTTCCAGAGTCGCAAAAATTTCCTCCGCTTTCTTCTTTTCAATTTTATGTGTTTTGGCGGCGCCTTCGACGAAGATGGATCTTTGTTTATCCATTTCTTCTTTAATCTTCTTACCCATGGCTCGACGAAGAAGATCCGCGCCACCCAGAGAGTAGCCGGCAATGACTCGGGCGGCTTCCATTACCTGTTCTTGGTAAACTAAAATACCGTAAGTTTCTTTCGCGACAGGCTCCAGCAAGGGGTGGGCGTAACGAATATTAGCTGCATCTTTTTTACTCTTAATGAACTCAGGAATGAATTGCATGGGGCCCGGGCGGTACAATGCAATCAACGCCACAATTTCATCGATCGTAGAAATGCTAAACTGACGGCAGAGTGACTGCATACCCGTTGATTCGAGCTGAAACACGCCTACCGTTTTCGCTTCGTTAAGGAGATTAAAGGTAACCGGGTCTTCGAATCCTACCTTATCAATGTCGAAGTCAGGCTTCTTCTGATGTTTGCGTACTAATTTCTGAGCATCATCAATAATCGTTAAAGTTTTCAGTCCCAAGAAGTCCATTTTTAGCAGGCCTAGTTTTTCGACAGGGTCCTTGGAGTATTGGGTGGTGAGGTCGCCTTCTTGAACCGTTACAGGAATGATGTCGGTAAGAGGTCGGTCTGCGATAATCATACCGCAGGCGTGCTTTCCGCTGTTACGCACCATGCCTTCGATCACGCGACCCGTTTCCATGATGCTCGCGGCCTGTGGGTTCACATTTACCTCTTCGCGGAGTTCGTTCGATTTCTTAATCGCATCTTCTAACGAAATATTAATGTCATCGGGAATTAATTTCGCGAGTCGGTTGGATTCAATAAACGGTAAATCTCTAATGCGCGCTAAATCTCGCACCACCATCTTGGCACCGAAGGTTCCGAATGTGATAATATTGGCGACGCGATCAGCCCCATATTTTTTACGAACATAATTAACCACGGCGTCGCGGCCGCGAATACAGAAATCGATATCAAAGTCTGGCGCCGATACACGTTCAGGATTTAAAAATCTTTCGAAGAGCAGACCGAAGCGAATCGGATCGATATCCGTAATCTTTAGACAGTAGGCGACGATGGAACCAGCGCCTGATCCTCGTCCAGGACCCACCGGGATGCTTTGTTGATGTGCCCAGTCGATAAAGTCCCAAACAATTAGAAAGTAATCGACGAAGCCAGTGCCGGCGATGACGCCCATTTCATAATCAACCCGGCGACATAACTCCGCTGGGCTTGCTTGGTTAGAACCAGGCTTTTTCTCGTTACTCCAGTTTTTAGCGTCATCGTAGTCGACATTGTAGCGCTCTTTGAGTCCCTTTTTAACTAAGTCTAATAGGTAGGAGGCATTTTTACGCATGCCTTCGCGCACGGATTCCGAAATCGCAAAATCAGCTACCTTGCCTTCAGAGGCAATGATTCGATTTTTAAGTTCTTCATATCCATTAAGGATCTCATCGGTTTTTTTATCTGACTTAGGTTTTACGCCGTCATTAAAGATATAGACTGGGTAATTATTTTTTCCTACGGGTAATTGCACATCGCACATTTCGGCAATGGCCACAGTGTTTTTTATCGTTTCGGGAGCCTCCGAGAATATGCGAAGCATTTCGGCCTCACTCTTTAAATAAAACTCCTGTGCACTATAGCGCATTCTGCGTTCATCGGCTAAGCGTGCACCCGTTTGAATGCACAACATCGCATCATGGGCTACGGCATGTCCTGCATCGACGTAGTGAACATCATTGGTAGCGACAGCCCGTAACTTAAACTCGTCAGCTAATTTAAGTAGGTCGGCGATAATTCGCTTTTGTTCTTCGAGTCCGTGATCCATGAGCTCGATGACAAAGTTTTCGCGTCCGAAGATTTCGACAAAACGCCCGCAAGCTTTACGAGCAGCCTCATAGTCGCCTTTCAGTAAATGTTGAGGAATGACACCTTGGAGGCATCCACTGAATCCGATTAAACCTTCTGAGTGTTTGGTTAACTGTTCGATGTCGGTCCGAGGTTTATAATGCAGGCCGCGGACGTGGGCATCGGAAACTAATTTAGTCAGGTTTTGGTAACCCTTAAAATTTTGGGCGATGACGCCCATGTGATAATATTTATGCTCACGGCGATCGGGCTTATCGGTGAGTGCGTGATCCCAGACTAAATAAAGTTCGCAGCCTAGGAGTGGTTTAAGTTTTCCGCCATTCTTAGATTTTTTTTGGGCTTCGTTCCAAAAATCAAAAAGCCCAAAAAGATTCCCGTGGTCGGTAATCGAAACTGCCCGCATGTTCATATCGCAGGCGCGTTCCATCAATCGATCGATTCGACTGCAGCCATCGAGCATGCTGTAGTCCGTGTGTACATGCAGGTGTACAAAGTCAGGACTGGAATGTTCGTCGGCCATGCGTGAGTGGCATAATAGAGACTCAGGCTAGCAGGAGGGAAGGGAAAAGACTGCAGGAGGGCTTCTTTCGATGAATCTACCCGCCAAACACTCTCTTCGTAACTATCTTAATTTTAAGAACCCTTTTACCTAAACTCTCCATGATCCGTGTTCCGATATTTTTTTTACCTATCAAGTTGTTATACGGTTTTCGCTCTAAATTGGGTAAATTAAGTCTGTGGGCACACTCCCACCAGTAGTCGCCAAGGTGTGGCGGGCAGTTTACCGACCAGGGTTTAATGGGGCCGACATAATGCAAAATTTTTGCCCCTTGAAATTCAGTCGACGCTTCACTGGGTGGCATCTCAAGGTTATGACAAATAAAAAAACAATAATTCCAGCTGGGGTCGATTAATACTTTTTGCCCCTCACTATATTTATTAATGATGCACTGATCACAGAAAGTGACTTCTTTGATAAACTGATGGTATATTTCAGTGCACTTTTCTATGAACTGATTTTTTCTGAGTGATTCCAGGTTTAGAATCATTACCCCCGAGTTGATGTATGGGTCGCCATCTTTTTTAGGCATTCTACTTAATTTTTTAGCCAACGCATCGGAGACTCCTCCGACGCTACTACTTCCCATTTGTATTTTAAATAACTCGCTGAGGTCGGCTTGTACTATCAGGTCGCAGTCTAAATATATAATTTGAGGGTCAGGGATAGCATCCGGAATCAGCAATCTCTGATACGCAGCTTTTTTTATATGCCCCTGTTCTTTCCAGTCACTAAATAGCTGGTCAGATGTAATTTGAATACTGATGTCTACGCCTTTCTTTGCGAGAAGTTCTTTAATTGGCACCGTGGCACTCTCGGCTTCGCTGGGGATAATCCAGTATACTTTTAATTTAGACTTGGAATGGGAGAACGCGGAAAAGGTAGCAACCGCAGCATAGTTAACAAAATTAGTATCAAAGCAAAATACTACAGGTATTACTTGATCCATAAATTACTTTACTTTCACAAAAGTCCGTTTGCCTGCTTGAATAATAATTTCGGAAGTTGGTTTGGAGATTTTAAGGGCTGGGTCAGAAACTTTTTCCTCACCGATTTTCACGGCACCGCCTTCAATAAGTCGCCGTACTTCTTTCTTTGAAGGGAAGAGTCCAGTTGCGGCGAGCAGATCGACAATTCCAGCATCATGGGCACCCGCGGATAAAGCATCCCACGAAAACTCAGGCATATCAGTGCGAACGCCACCTTTGGAAAACACGGTTTCAAATTCTTGGCGTTCTTTAGCACCTGCCCCAGTGCCATGGAATTTATCAGTGAGTTTAACTGCGAGCTGTTTTTTCATCTCCATCGGGTGCTGCGCTTGGAGGGATTTAATTTCTTCGTCACTGCACTCTAGAAGTAGTCGGTAATAAACCCACATGGTGACGTCGGGCACGGACATGATTTTACCGAACATGTCTTTAGGGTTTTCGTTGAAGGCGATGTAGTTGCCTAAACTCTTAGACATTTTCTTTTCACCATCGAGACCCACCAAGAGAGGCATTCCTAAAACAGCTTGGGGTGGTTGGCCGGCTTTTTCTTGCAGATCGCGACCCACCATCATGTTAAACAACTGATCACTTCCCCCAATTTCGATATCGGCTTTAAGCATGACGGAATCGTGACCCTGTAAAAGGGGGTAGAGGAATTCGACAATGGATATAGGCGTTTGTTCGCTGTAGCGTTTAGCAAAATCATCTCGTACCAACATTTGGGCCACCGTCATTTGTCGGCTTAAATTAAGTGCATCTAAGAAAGACATTTTTCCAAACCATTCACTGTTTCGACGAACTTCAGTTTTTTTAGGATCTAAAATTCGGTAAGCCTGTTCGAGATAAGTTTTCGCATTAGCTTCGATGTCGGCTTCACTTAAGACAGGTCGAGTGTCAGATCGACCCGTTGGGTCGCCGATGCGTGTCGTGTAGTCTCCGATGATGAGAACGGCTTGATGTCCGAGATCTTGAAATTGACGGAGCTTATTAAGCACGACCATGTGGCCGAATGTGAGGTCAGGTCGGGTCGGGTCTACACCCAGTTTTACGCGTAAGGTTTTACCAGCGGATAGGCGCTTAATAATTTCCTGCTCACCGATGAATTTTTCGGTGCGGGCCTTCATTGACTGGATTTGTTCCGCGTGGGACATGTTTAAGGTTTCTGTAGATATCTTTGGAAAATGTCAAAAAGCGACCGCAGATAGCGAGCTGTGCCTTGCACTTATTCTATAATCTGCCCTAATCAGACCATGGATTTCATCCGTGAATTGATTGAATACGTTAAACACCCCAGCGTTTCGACCGATTCCGCCTTTAATGAAGGGATGACGGGGGCGCGTGAGCATATTTGCGGATTACTTAAGAAAGCCGGCCTCGAGGTAGAAGTCGTTCCAACCCCCTTGCATCCAATCGTGCTAGGCCGTCGTCGTGGTCCCAGCGAATGGCCTCATATAGTTATCTACGGACATTACGATGTGCAGCCGGCCGATCCATTGAACCTTTGGACGAGTCCAGCCTTTGATCCCGTCGTTCGTGATGGAAAAATTTGGGGTCGCGGAACGGCCGATAATAAAGGTCCACACCTCACGGCTGTCGTTGCCATCGCTCAACTCTTAAAACGTAAGCCTGATCTCCCACTGCGCATCACTTTCTTAATTGAAGGTGAAGAGGAGATTGGTTCGCCGAGCTTTCCAGAATTTTTAGATAAACATAAAAAAGAATTAGCCGAAGCGGATTGTGTAATTTTGTCCGACACCGCCAGCCCCTCGTCAGACCAAATTGTTATCACCACGGGTTTACGCGGAATTATTGGATTAGAAGTTGGACTCACCGGACCGCGCTCCGACTTACACTCCGGCCTACATGGTGGCGCCGTTTATAATCCGATTCAGGCTTTAACTGAACTTTGTGCTTCCTTGCACGATGCAGATAATGCTGTGGTTATTGATGGTTTCTATGATGGCGTCGAACAGCCCGTGCGATGGGAAAGAGAAGAATTAAGAAAACTTCCTATGACCGAAGATGAGTATCGTCGATTCTTAGCGGTCGATGAATTGCATCCGGCTCCGGGTTTAGATGCGCTCGAAGCAGTACGCTTTGCGCCCACCCTGGAATTCAATGGTATTGGTGGAGGTTACCAAGGAAAAGGATCTAAGACCGTTATCCCTTCCAAAGTATTTGCGAAAATTACTTGTCGATTGGTCCCGGGTCAGGATCCGGTTGATATTCATCGCAAGGTAGCTGAGGCGATTCGTGCGCGTTCACCTAAGGGTGTGCGTGTGGAAATAAAAGAGATGCAAGGGAACGCGGCCTATTATGTTTGTCCGCCAGATCGTCCGAATACCCCGAAAGATCAGAACCCTATTTTAGCTCGTACATTCCGTGAAGCGGAGAAAGCCATCACCGAAACTTTTGGAAAAGCTCCGCTCTATTTAAGAGAAGGAGGAAGTGTGCCAATCATCGGAGATATTCGTCGGGAGACGGGACTCGATTCCGTAATGATTGGTCTGTTTACGCCTGAATCTAATTTGCACGCTCCAGACGAAAATTTTGAAATCAAAATGGCCGAACGGGCAGTGAAGGCTTATGAATTAATTTTGGAACGCTTAGCTGGTTCCCCACGATGAAAGTAAGTATCATTTTTCTTTCATATAATCATGCGGGTTTTGTGGGTGACGCTTTACGAAGTGCACTAAACCAGGACTACCCTGAGTATGAATTGATTGTACATGATAATGGGTCAACTGACGGAACTCGGCAGATTATAGAAAGTATTTTAGCTAAAGAGGTTCCTCGGCATGTGAGAGTGGTTATTGCCGGAGACGGAATTAATCATGGGCTGGTAGAAGCTTTTAATCGTGCCATGAGCGCATCGACCGGAGAAATACTTATACATTTCTCAGGTGATGACATTTCTTACTCTCATCGGCTTTCACGGTCAGTAGAAGTATTTCAGAAGCAACCCGATGTCATGTTGGTCGTTTCGGAAGCTCACCGCATAGATAATAACAGGAATTTTCTAACTTACACTAATTACGCACCCAAGAATGAAATGTATTCTTATGTGATCGAGCCCAAGCATATTTACGCACATTCACCTATTTTGGGTGCAGCAGCAGCTTATCGTGCCTGTGTGATAAAAAACTTTAATCCTATTATTCCTGGTTTTTGCCATGCTGAAGATAATGTTTATTGGGTAAGGGCGCTGCTATTAGGAAAAATTTATTACATTGCAGATTCATTGCTGTGCTATCGATTACACCTAGACAATATATCCGAGAACGAATGGAAGTGGCGATTGGGCATAACCGATAGTTTAAAGGCCTCCCACCTGGAGTTTGTCAGAAAACACAGTTTAAATTTCCTGCAGTGGGAAATTGATATCCAGCACGCACGACAGAAGGGTTATATTGATGAATCAAGATTCGCCCAAGCACTTAAAACAGCCAAACTCGATGCAATGAGGTGGGCTCTTATATTTAACGCCTTGAGTGTTGAACCTTGGAGCGCGTGGTTTCCGTTGGCTTTAGAAAGTATAAAGTGCGGGGGACTTAGAGAATTTACCAATAAGCTTAAATTACGTTTAAGTGAGCGTCGCCGTTTGCGTTATTGGAATACGCACGCGAAATACATGGCTGGACGATTAACGTCGTAAATAGGACCTTTTTTAACCTTCCCTTTTATTGAATGGATACTTTAAGATACGCCTAGAATTACTATGGCTGTCTTTCGTAAACGTACTCACACACCTACTCCTAAAAAGAGAGATATTCCAGCAGGCTTATGGACCAAGTGCCCACAGTCGGGCGAAATGGTCTACTCCAAGGATCTTGAGGCTAATTGGAATGTTTTCCCGGTCAGTGGATATCATGAGAGATTATCTACCCGTCGCCGCATTGAACTTTTAATTGATGAAGGCACCTGGAAAGAAACTGATCATAAATTAACCTCCAAAGATCCCTTAAAGTTTACCGCGGGCGGTTCCTATCCTGAGCGCGTTGCTCAACACCAAAAAAAGTCGGGTCTCAAAGATTCAGTGATTTGTGGTCACGGCTTAATGGACGGTCTACCCGTTTCACTCGCCATCATGGATTTTTCTTTCATGGGCGCGTCAATGGGTTCAGTCGCCGGTGAAAAAGTTACCCGTGCCATTGAGCGCGCGATTAAAATGAAATGTCCGTGCGTCGTCGTTTGTGCCTCGGGTGGCGCTCGCATGCAGGAAGGAATTTTATCTTTAATGCAAATGGCTAAGACCAGTGCAGCGTTAGCAAAATTGCGCAGTGCGGGATTACCTTATATCGCTGTTTTAACTAATCCTACCATGGCAGGCGTGATGGCAAGTTACGCTACACTCGGCGATGTGATCGTCGCTGAGCCTGGTGCCTTGATTGGCTTTGCTGGAGCTCGCGTGATCAAAGAAACTACCAATCAAGATTTGCCCGAAGGATTTCAAACTTCGGAATTCCTTTTAAAGCGCGGCTTGATCGACATGATTATTCATCGCAAAGAGATGAAATCAAAGTTGGCTAGTTTGTTACGCGCTTTGGCTCACCGTAAAACTAAGCCGGCTAAACGCCGCTCGGCTTAATTCGAGCAGGCCGATATGAACGCGGCCACGACGCTTCACTGGTTGACGAACTTAAGAAACTTAGGTTCAGCACTGGGCTTGGAGCGGACACAGCTTTTATTAGAGCGAATCGGTAATCCACAAAACTCTTGCCCGTATTTTCACATCGCTGGAACGAATGGTAAGGGGTCGGCCAGTGTGATGATCGAAGCCATTCAGCGGGCTCATGGTCGTCGCACGGGTCTGTATACGAGTCCGCACTTAATTGAACTCGGAGAACGTATTCAGATTAATCGTGAACCTATTACAGAAAATCGACTCATCGATTTAGTTGAACAATTGCGAAAGCATTATGAATTTCTCCATCAGACTCGCCCTGAATTAGCTGTCACATTTTTTGAACTGATGACCGCGGTGGCTTGGACCGAATTCCGTGATTCTAAAGTCGATCTTGCAATCATTGAGACTGGTTTAGGTGGACGTTTAGATGCGACTAATGTGGGACGTCCAGCGGTCTGCGTAATCACCTCCATTGGAATGGACCATCAAGAATACCTAGGAAACACCCTCGCCGAAATTACTGCCGAGAAGGCGGGAATTTTAAAATCAGGGGTACCTTGTGTCGTGGGTTTTGTGCCACCCGAAGCTGAAGTGGTTATTAGAAATCGTGCCAAGGAAGTGGGCGCCCCACTTTATTTTGTGAGAGACCGCTTTAAGGATGAACTTCCGTTGACGAATTTAAAAGGTCAGCACCAACGTCAAAACGCCGGCACAGCATTATTGGCCTGTGAATTAGCTAACGCTTTTCCAATTAATAATGATTCCGCCCGACTTGCTTTGCAAAACATCGAATGGCTTGCGCGCTGGCAGGAAATAAAACTACCAGATGGCCGAACACTCATTGTCGATGGCTCGCATAACGAAGAGGGAATTACTTTAACCTCATCTTTATTGTGCGAATTAAAATCACCCACGGTTATTTTAGGCTCACTGAGTTTGGTTCGCGCGGAGGGTTTGATTAAAATCGTAGCGGAATCGGCAGAAGAAATTATTTTAGTCTCGATTGATCACGAGCGTGCTATGGGTGCTGAAGATTTAAAGAAGCTCGTCCCTAAATCCTTTTTAGGCCGCACAAAAATAGCTTCAGTTAAAGATTTATTTCCTACTCCTCAGCAATGTTCGGTGTCGGGCTCAACGGTCGTGGTTATTGGCTCTCTGTATTTAGCGGGAGAGGTTTTAGCCCAATATTACGGGAAGAAATTGAATTCTCATTTACAGGATAAATTAAAGAATCGCCCATGAGTGGACCTGACCCCATCGGCCCCAGTTTAAATGCACCCAAAGTAAATCCTGATGATTTACCTAAATGGCTCATCGACGAAGATGATGATTTTTTGGTTTTCGATAAGCCAGGCTGGTTGGTCTGTCATCCATCTAAGGATGGTCCATGGTCGTCGCTCGTGGGTGCAGTACGTGAATGGCGCGGACTTGAAACCATGCATTTAGTCAGTCGACTCGACCGCGAGACGAGTGGAATTATTTTAATCGCCAAAAACGCGACCTCGGCATCGCTCTCCCAAACTGCAATGGAAAGACGATGGGTAACGAAAACTTATTACACGTTACTACGCGGCGAATTACCCAGTCCTATACAAGTCGATCAACCGCTCGGTGCGGATGAAACGAGTAGGGTGGTGGTTAAAACCGCCGTGCGTGAGGGTCCGGGAACTTTGCCTGCAGCTACTTTTTTTGAGCCAGTCATAAAAGCCGGAGGTTATACTTTAGCACGCGTTCAGCCGCACACTGGACGTAAACACCAAATCCGTGCGCATGCTCTTTGGTTGGGCTATCCCGTTCTGGGCGATAAAATTTACGGAGGAGACGACTCTCTTTACCTTGAATTTATTGAACACGGTTGGACTGAACGTTTGGCTAAGAATTGCGGATTTACTCGCCAAGCACTTCACGCTTCCCGCCTTGAATTTAAAGCACCCCAGTTCACCCGAACTTTCTCAGCTCCGCTGGCTAAAGACATGGAA
>CAIMFE010000074.1 GCA_903840235.1 uncultured Opitutia bacterium
ACTGTGCTGCCTTTCTCGTTAAGATTCGATGCGCAAATCCTTGCACCGACAGTGTCGCTGCAAACATCCCTGCCTGAACGCGACAAATATCTCCACCGACACATTTGAGTCCAAATTTACGGGCAGTATCACCGACTCCGCGGGCAAAGTCTTCGAGCCACTCGCTATCCACATCAGGCCCTAATAATAATGAAAGTAATGCATCGCTCGGCACTGCGCCCGCTGCAGCTAAGTCGCTCAGATTTCGCTTCACCAATTTAGCCCCAGCGAGTGCACCCGCGGTTGAGGAATCAAAATGTCTTCCGAGGATTACGGAATCGACGGTGCTGACTCGGAATTTTCTCGCTACGGTTTCTTCGAAGATGGCGCAATCTCCGCCAGGTCCAGCGGGGAAGGGTGGACAGGCCTGACCGAGGTTAGCGGTGATCCGACGAATAATTTCTTCTTCGGTGAGTTGTCCGATACTCCGGCTTGGCTGACTGGTGATGGCACCCATTCGTGAATTATAACTGGGTTGAAACCCTTGGCGCTAAATAAAGCCAAATGAAAGTATGCAAATTAAAGAGAGAGTGTAGGGCGATGCAGGTGAAAAGACCAAAACGATCGCGCAC
This sequence comes from uncultured Opitutia bacterium, assembly GCA_903840235.1. Classification (GTDB taxonomy): domain Bacteria; phylum Verrucomicrobiota; class Verrucomicrobiia; order Opitutales; family UBA953; genus UBA953. Next base: position 612 of record CAIMFE010000074.1, read on the forward strand.
AATGCAGAGTACTGAACCAAAAGCCATCAGCGGGAAGACGGCAGCGAGATTGCCGTGCACCACCCCGAAAAATGCACCAGTAATGATAATCGCATAACCGCGAGGTAACCATCGCTTTAACGAAGGATAAATCATTCCGCGGAAAACCAATTCTTCAATGATGGGTGCACCAATCACACAACTCATTCCCAATAAAATAATGGGACTGAGTGGTCCGCTCCAATCGTACTTAGCGATTAAATCAACGAGCGGTTGGATATCCTCAGGTAGGGGCTGTCCTGCTTGTTCGCTGAAATAATAAAATAATTTCCAAACTAAGCCCGCACAAATAGCGACCGCACAGAGACTGAAAAATTTCGGCCCAAGCGTGCGCCATTGAAGACTTTCCTTGGCGGACTTTACATCGTCAGAAAAGGTTCGAACTGGAAGTTGCGGTGGTTCGTTGAAACTGGCCGAAGGCGCAAAGACGAGTGAACCGGGACAGAGGTAAGCAAAAAATATTAAAGTAGCTGCTCCTAAAATCTGACCAATGAACTGTGCTAAATAAATCGCGGTGTCACCGTGCGTGAAAATAATTTTAAAACTGGGAATTAATGTACCTGGAATCACTGAAAGAAAGACAAAGAAACTGATTAAGCCAAACAGACCATAGACTGCCTGCGATGAGCTCTGGAGTTCACTGGGTTGCTCTATCCCGTAATGGATGGTGCCCTTGCGAAACATCGCGAGACCCACGAGGAAAACAATCCCGATCCAAGCAAAGTAGGCGTAATCTAATTTACCTAAAACAACTTCATCGCCTAATTTTGCAGCGGCCAAAAAAGTCATTGTTGGACAGGTTTACTATCCGAGATCACTGCTTTTCCGCCGACGAAGGTGGAATGGATGCGACTCGAGAAAGTTTTTCCGATGAGCGGATTATTGCCCGATTTCGATAACTGATTTTGAGTATTAAAAGTCCAAGAAGTTTTGGGATTAATTAAAACGAAATCTGCGGCGGCCCCGACGCTTAAAGTTCCTGCTTCAATGCCGAGCACTTTAGCTGGGCCCGTGGTGAGTCGGGTAATCAATAATTTAACATCTAAATGGCCGGTTGCGACGAGGGCATCGTAAGCTGCTGAAAAAGTTGTCTCTAAAGTAGCGGCTCCGAAGGGTGCTAAATCGAATTCACAATCCTTTTCTGTGCTCGTACACGGAGAGTGGTCGGAGCAGATGGCATCAATCGTGCCGTCAATTAAAGCGGCA
>CAIMFE010000075.1 GCA_903840235.1 uncultured Opitutia bacterium
ATGTCATCACGCTACGTTATCTCAGGGCTGATGGGCGCTACCGCCGTCGCCCTGGGAGCGTTTGGTGCCCATGGCTTAAAGCAGATTCTTCAACAGAATCCAGATGCGTTGAGCTGGTGGAATACGGCGACGCAGTATTTAATGATTCACGCGATTGCCGTCGGTGCGATAAAATCAACGCGTTCAGCTTATCTTTGGTTAGCCGGTTCAGTTATTTTTTCTTCAACGCTCTATGCGATGGCGTTGGGTGGACCGAAGTGGTTGGGGGCAATCACGCCCATCGGCGGCACTCTATTAATCGCCGGTTGGGTACTTCTGATTTTTTCAAAAGAGTCCTCGATCGATTAAGTTGATGATAAGATAAATAAAAAACCCGCCGTTTTTACGGCGGGTTTTTTGTGGAGGTAATTTTAAAGAAATTAGTCTTTCTTATCTTTTTTCATCATCGGCATATCTTCTCTGTTACCGTCGTATTTCTTCATCATTTTGCCGCGTGAACCTTTGCCGTCTTCTTCGTCATCGTCATCATCATCTTCGTCGCCATTATCGGAAGAGCAGCACTTGCAGCAGCTAGAGCGTTCGCTGTAGCGATCGTATTTCTTACTCCATTTTCCAGACTTACAAAAACTTTTTAAGACCAAGGCTCCGATGGCAAGTGCGGCGAGAATGACGCCGATAATGATAAGGATTTTTTTGAGGAGGGGATTCATGTGATTAATAGGGTACTCCTATTTAAACACCACCACGAGAGGTAAGTTTAGATTTTCTGCGAACGCAGACGGCAGCGAGTGATAATGCTCCTAAAACCAGACCATAGGTCGATGGTTCAGGTATTTCAGCCTGCCCCAAGGCTGTGAGCTCCCAACCAATGGCGTCCATGACGAGAAGATCATTTTTAGAAACGGCGAGTTTTTGTCCGTAGGAGGCGGTCGGCGCCATCATGCCCAGATTTCCGGTTACGTAAAAGTGCGAGGCTTGTTGTCCGTCGCCGATGTTACTTCCAAGCGACATGGGAATACTGACACCGTTGATGTAAGTAAATTTAGCTATAGGACCTGCGGAAACATCGGAGATGCCGAGTGCAAAACTCGATGCCGAATAACGCATGAAATCCATCGGCATATTTAGAAAGTCTACGGCATTACCGCCATAGGTATCGACATCATCTACGATACTCACGAAACCAAGTGCATGACCAATTTCGTGTGCGGCCGCCCCGACGAAATCCATTTGATTATAAGCGATGCCGTTGGACCGATTATAATCAAAAGCAAAAGCGGTATTGAATTTAATCTCAGCATCTAAACCTGCGTTAGTTGCGGATAATAAACCCAATGCCTTTGCATTGCCGCCAATAATAAAAATCTTCGACTGTGTATCTACCCAGGTCGCATACGGGTCGGTTCCTGGAGTGTCGTTGGTTTGATTGATTAACCGCGTGTATGAGTTGCCAGTCGGCAGGGTGGCGAGAAATGCAGCGTCAGTAGCACTCGTGGCTTTTTGCGCGACCGTCGTCCTGAAGTCCGAGTATGAGGTATCATACCAGACTGAGCCAGCTTGCCCGATAATGTTCGAGGAGAGACTGACCATGCCTACGGAAATGTTAATAGTGACGTTGCTGCTAATTCGACTTTCCCAAATTGCAGCAGCTTCCAAAAATCCGCTACGCTGATCCGCGTTTAATGGAGCCGCCGCATCTTCGATTAAATTAATATCTAGGGCCAATGCCTCTGCACTCAGTAAACAGGCAGAGCTCAGAAAGATGCGCGTGAGGGTCTTCACGCTTTCTTATTAACAATATTTTTTAGCAAAATCAACCCCCGTAGATTAAATTTTCGCCCTTACTTAAAATTATTCAAAAGAGGGAATAATACCGTCTTTTTCTAGCTTTAGAAATAATTCACGACTGAACCAAGCGTCATTGGCTGCGTATTTAATTTGTTCTTTGGAAAGTTCGCGTTCCCAGTGGCTGGTCTGAATTTTTTTAGACTTCTTCATTTGAAATCCTAAGTAGTGAGCCACCAGCGCGCGTAGACCCGTATTCTCAACTCCTGCTTTTTTGGTGAAGTCTGCGATGTCGATAAAACCAGGAGCATCAAAAGGCGCACGCGTTTGTAAGTGCCGAACGTCATCACGAACTGCTACACCTACTTTAGCTTTACGAGGGTGACACAAAAGAGGGAAGGTCAGGGGAACTCCGCCGCAGACATCGAGTCGAAAAACAAAGATCCGATCTTCGCCAGCGAGTTGCAGAACGGAAGGAAGGTAGGTGATGCCTCGAGTGTGAGAAGGTCGGGTCTCGGTATCAAAACCGAGGACACGCTCTTTGTAGAGGAACTGGATCGCCCGTTCGGCGTCTCGCTCGCTCTCAATTAACTCAATCGGGCCGTCCCATTGTCTGACGGGTAAAGTCTCGATAAAT
>CAIMFE010000076.1 GCA_903840235.1 uncultured Opitutia bacterium
ACTCGTGAATATTTAACGGCGGATAAATAAAACAAACACCTGTGTGCACGGTGTGTTCGCGTCCGGATAAGCTTCGAAGCATTTCACGTGATTCGTCTAAGTTCGCGGGCTTATTCAAAACGCGATCACCCAATGCTACCGTGGTATCCGCACCTAAGATAAAAGCGTGTGGATGTAGTTTGGAAACGGCGTCAGCTTTGATTCGCGCATTATGCAAAACCATGTCGCGAGGATTACTCGTCGGGTCCTCGTGTTCGGTGACTTGGGAGACTACGATTTTATGAGGAATGCCGGCTTCGTTCAGTAATTCAGTGCGACGCGGTGAGCCCGAAGCTAGAATAAACTGAATCGGTTCGCTCACTCGCGCTTAGTGGTGACTCGGTTTCCAACGCACCACACGGTCGGCCAAGTATTTCACGTAAACATCTTGATCATTCAAACAAGGAATCTGTTCAAACGATTCGCCACCCGCGTGCATAAAATCCTCTTTACCCTCTTCGCTGATTTCTTCGATGGTTTCTAGGCAATCGGCGGTGAAAGCTGGGCACATCACGAGAAGTTTTTTCACACCTTCGTTAGGCAAAGCTTCTAATCTTTCATCCGTGTAAGGTGGGACCCATTTTTCTGGTCCGAAACGAGATTGGAATGCGACTTCGACTTGTTCAGGACGTAGACCGGCAGCTGCGGTGAAGAGACGCGTGGTTTCGACGCACTGATGTTTATAGCAGGTCGCGTGGCAAGGGCTGGCGACGGCACAGCAATTAGGGACCTTGGTGCAATGAGCTTTAGACGGATCGCCTTTACGCAAGTGTCGCTCGGGCACGCCGTGATAGGAGAAAAGTAATTTGTCGAAAGGCTTATTTAACCAAGGCTTAGCAGACTCGACCAAGGCTTGAATATAAGCGGGGTCATTAAAGTAAGGTTGCAGAACGTGATACTTTAAATCGGGAGCGAGGCGTTTGAGTTCTTCTTGAATTTTAACAACAACCGTTTCGTAAGAAGACATCGCGTAGTGCGGGTACTGGGGCATGACGAACAAATCATCGATGCCTAGATCGATAACCTTTTGGACGGCTTCAGCGCAGGAAGGTGTTCCATAGCGCATGCCCGTGATGACAGGAAGACCCGTAACTTTTTCTAATTTCGCGCGAAGCTTTTCGGTCGTTACTAATAATGGTGCACCTTCAGGTGTCCAAACTGTCGCATAAGCGGCGGCGGATTTTTTAGGGCGAGTACGAAGGACGATACCTTCGAGGAGAGCGAAACGGAAAGCGGCTGGATAATCGATGACGCGTTCGTCGCCGAGAAATTCTCGCAAATAATTTCGGACATCGGGTACGGAGGTACTTTTTGGTGAGCCTAAATTGAGGATTAAAATTCCTTTGCGAGACATAGGTTGAGAAAGTCAGGAGCGAGCCGAAAGTCAAACGCCTGAATGAACAACTGTATCTAAAACTGCGGCTAAAGTATCGATTTGGGCATCGGGGGTGATGCCATGACCCAGATTAAAGATATGTCCGAGATCGCCCGCATTATCGTTCAGGATTTTTTGGGTTTCTTGAATGGCGACATCGGGCTTCCCGATGATGAATTCAGGATTCAAATTACCTTGAATACAAATGGGACGATCGACCAAAGCACGTACTTTTGAAATTGGCATCGTCCAATCCACCCCGAGGCAAGGTACGCCAGTTTTCGCTAAAGCAGCAGCATCGGCCGACTTACCTTTAGCATAAAGAATGATGGGGGCTTGCGGTGGAAGCAGTGCGATTACTTCGCGGATGTAGCGTAGAGAAAATTCTTCATAATCTTTTCCTTCTAAGACACCGGCCCAGCTATCAAAAATCTGGATGGCATCGGCGCCCGCTAAAAGTTGTTCTTTTAAATAACCTGCGACTGTTTGAGTGAGAACATTTAAAATCTGGTGAACAAACTTAGGGTTCGTTTTGACCAAAGATTTCATTTTGGGAAATTCTTCTGATCCCCCACCCTCCACGAGGTAACAAGCGAGTGTCCAAGGCGAACCGGCAAATCCGAGGAGTGCTTTATTCGTTCCCAATTCTTTTCTTAATAATCTTAAAGCCTTATAAACATAATCTAAACGTTCGATGGCACCGGCGGGTTGTAACAAAGCTAAATCATTTTCGGTCTGCAGCGATTTCTCCATGGCGATACCGCCTTCATCACGAAAGCGATAACCGATACCGAGTGCTTCGGGGATGACTAAAATATCACTGAAAAGAATCGCAGCGTCTAATTGCGCGAAACGACGCAAGGGCTGTAAAGTAACCTCGACGGCTAAATCAGGCGTGCGCACCATCGTAACGAAGTCCGACTGCGCTTTAAGTTTCCGGTACTCGGGTAAATAACGACCCGCCTGACGCATAATCCAGACGGGGGGGCGACCGTGAGGGAGGCGATGGAGGGCAGCTAAAAATCGATCGCGGGAATTCATACGCTCCTATACCCAATCTCTTGGTTTGAGATAATGCGAGAGAAGTTTTGCTTCAGCGGTGCCTTCGGCTGGTTGATGGCCGTAAACCCAGCGAACTAAGGGTGGCAGAGACATTAAAATAGATTCGGTACGACCCCCTGATTGAAGTCCGAAGATGGTACCGCGATCCCAGACTAAATTAAATTCAGCGTAACGTCCGCGGCGAATTTCTTGCCAGGTTTTTTCTTTTTCGGAGTACGGTAAGGATTTTCGACGGTCGAGAATCTCGCAATAAGCTGGGCCGAAGGCGTTACCTACTTTTTGCATGAGGGCGAAGGCGTTTTCGAATCCACCTTCGGTAAAATCATCAAAGAATACGCCACCTACGCCGCGTTGTTCTTGGCGATTTTTAAGATAAAAATAGTCATCACAATTTTTCTTAAACTTAGGATAATGATTTCCGGTCGCTTGTGCTGAGGCTTGGTGCCAACTCACGACGTCATCGTCGAAGCCGTAGTAAGGCGTTAAATCAAAACCACCACCGAACCACCAAACAGGGGAAGGCCCATCAGTGCAGAAGAAACGCACGTTCATGTGGGCGGTTGGACAATAAGGATTTAAAGGATGTTGAACGACGGATACGCCCATCGCGCGGAATGAGCGGCCCGTTAATTCGGGTCGGGTAAGCGTAGCCGATGGGGGCAGTGCATGGCCTTTAACATCGGAAAAGGCGACTCCACCTTTTTCGATGACTTGACCGTTGGAGATGGTACGTGTTTGACCGCCACCACCTTCAGCTCGTTGCCACTGATCTTCTTTAAAACGACCGACGCCATCAACGGACTCCAATTGCGCGCAGAGGCGATTTTGGAGGTCGAGCAAATAGTTGCGGACCGTTTCTGGATTCATAGTGCAATTTAGAGGGGGCTGGACATAAAGGTCAATGATACCCAGCAAACAAAGAACGAATCCTTATCCGAGCCCCGATTAATCCTACTATTTCAATCGATGAATCCTGAAACAAAATTACTGGGTCTACTTATTTTAATGGGGATATTTGCGGGGCTGAGTCCTTGGCTGGCGTGGCGAAAAATTCAGGCCCTCGAGAAAAAACATGGTTCAAAAATTTTAGTTCGCGGAATTACAGGCGAACAAGCCGCGAAGATTATTCTTCTACGTGGCGGAGTCTCCCAAGTGAATGTGGATGAAACTTGGGTCATATTTTCGAATCAATACTCCGCTCACGAACCGGCGATTAAACTATCGAGTGAAGTCTATTATGGTAAGAGACTTTTTGATATAGCGAGAGCGGCGCGATTAGCGGGCCACGCTTTACAGCATCGGGATCGACTGTACGGAAAGTTAAGTGCCTGGGAATCGTTGATTATTTTCTGGGGCAATACATGGCCACTTTTCATTCTTCTATCGCTGTTAGGTAAGTCACGATTCTTGAGCGCCGTTGTTGTATTTGCGGTGATCACAACATTTTTGATGGTGATGCATTTTCTTAAATACTCACAGATTCGCGATGCTGCTGCACGGGGAGAAATCGTTCTCACCGAAGCCAAACTCCTGGAAGGACATCCAGCCGAAGAGATTGATGCCGCCTTTAAGGCCGCCTGTTTAGATTATTTGGCCCTGCCGTACACCAGAACATGGTGGCGATGGATGTTTTTTAGGTGAACTTTAAGGAAATTAGTGTGTTATAGTAGTATCTATCTTTATGAATAAAAACGGATTATTTTGGATACTCACCCTCTTAGTAGTAGCAGGCGGCGGTTACTTAGTTGCGAAATTTATTAACCCTGAAGGCACGCCCGTGAGCACGTCGCCCTCAAAGACGAAAGTTGAAGCCACCCATGCGAATGAGGTTTCTCGTTCTATGGCTCGTCCTGCTAACGATTTAAAACTCGATACTAAAAATAATATTAAGCCGGACCCAGTGGGGGAGCCTACCAGTAAAGCGGCTACCAAAGAAGCCCTCGAAGAAAAGTATAAAAATTTTCGCGAAGAAGGACGCAAAAGTTTTGAAGAGGCCGTGGGCGCAAATTGGGGTCGGCTACGTAAGGTGATGGAAGCGAATCCTGAAATTCAACAACTCTGGATGCAACAGCGTGAGCTTCGCGACAAGTGGGCGACGATGAGCGACGAAGAAAAGCCGGCGGCGCTGGAGCAAATGACCGCCTTGAGAGAAAAAGGTCTGGGATTAATCAAAGCAGAATTTGCGAAACCTGAAACGACTGAGCCTGCGGCAGCACCTGCAAATTCAGGCACAGCCGAGCCGATGCCGGCCCCGGAGCCCACCGCGGAAGGCCCAGCACCTAACGCCCCGCCCCCTGCCGTTATTCAGTAAATTAAGTCTTAATACCTAGTTCCTGAGACCGTAATCTATACTAGGGCGCTTATTAATTTTTAAGTTTTCATGAAACTCTCGACAGACTTAGGTGTTTTATAGATGAATATCCCCTCCCCATGAAATCCAAATTCCTCCTCCTCTCACTCCTTGCTGCTGCCGGCTTAATGGCTGCAGACGCTCCAGCGGATGCTCCTGCTGGCACTCCTCCACCTCCTGCTAAAGGTGAAAAAGGCTCAAAGCCTGAAAAGTCTGAAGGCAAAAAAGGTGCAATGCCAGAAGTTCCAGGCGTTAGCAAAGAAGAGATGCAAAAGTATCAAGCCGCACGTAAAGCTGCTGCTGAAACTCCTGAAGTGAAGGCTGCTAAAGATAGCAAAGATAAGAAAGCTTACTACGAAGCACTCAATGCTGCCATTGTTAAAGCTGATCCTTCCTTAGCTGAAGTTGCCAAGAAAGTGGACGACTTCATGAAGACCAAGAGCAAAAAGTCCAAAGCTCCTAAGAAGACCGAGGGTGATGCAACCGCTGCTGCTACTGCTGCCGCAACTGAAACCAAGTAAAATAGCCTAAATTTAGGCTAACATCAAAGACCCCCGGTTAATTTCGGGGGTCTTTTTTTGTCATTATCGGTCAATTAAGCAGAAATTGTGGACAAATCTGAGAAATTTATTTTCTTTAATATTCCCCTATGAAACTCCCAACCCTCCTCCTCCTCGTTAGTGCAACTGGACTCTTCGCTGCTGAAGAAGCCAAACCTGCTGCAACCACTGCCGCGCCTGCTGCAGCCGCTGCTGCTGCTCCTGCCGAAGCAGTCAAGAGCACCAAAGTTCCTGGCGTCTCCGATGAAGACTACCAAAAATACATTAATACACGCGTAGGTATCGAGAATAACGATCCTGAAATTAAAGCCCTTAAGGCCGCTGCTGAAGCCGCCAAGGCCGAAGCAAAGTCTGCTGCTCCTGCCGATAAAGCTGCAGCCGACAAAAAAGCCAAAGATGCTGATAAAGCATTCTCCAAAGCACGTGCTGATGCGGTACTCAAAAAGTCTCCCGAACTTGCAGATGTAGCTAAAAAGATTACCGATTTCTGGGTTAAGGAAGCAATCGCTAAAAAGAAGAAGAAAGCCGGCGAAGCCGCAGCACCTGCGACTAAGTAATTCAAGAAATCTTCTCATCCAAAAGACCCCGGCAACGGGGTCTTTTTTTTGGCCTAGTGAAACTTTAATTTAGAGAAAGTGTTTAAATAGTATGCGAATATTACCTCACATTTATTTAGCTGGCTCATTATTGTTAATACCCTGTTTTGCTGCTAAAGAATCGGCTCCTAAAGCTGAGGCAACCAGTGCCGAAAAAGGCAATCAGAACAGAGGTCCTGACTTCACTAAACTAACCGTTACTGGGGTGACTAAAGATGAGATCACGGCCTTTGGTTTGGCCTGGCGGAAGGCTAATCAGAACGAGAATGTAATCGCCGCGAGAGAACGCCTAGCCGAGGCCCGCAAAAGACTTCAAGAGGCGGCTGGAGCGGAGAAAAAGGATGCCGCAAGTGCTGCACGCACGGGGATGGATGAGTTGAGAACCGAAATCCGTAAAGCGATTCAATTGGCTGATCCAAAACTCAAAATTGAATTAATTGAAAAACTCATGGATGCGTTGGAAGAGCAGATGAAGAACCGGATGCAGGAAAAGAAGAATTCAAGTACCGCAAGTGGTACAAAAAATTCTTAATTCAGACCGCTACTTTTAAAGATTAGACGGCAGGCCAATTCTTTTTCTGTTTACGACGACGAACGGCAGCAAGCGCCAGAGCGAGTGCACCAAGGCCAAGGCCATAAGTCGAAGGCTCAGGGATAGCTACCACGTAGAGATATTCGCGATCGGCAGAGACGGTCATACGCCAGACAAGCTGATCCGTGTTCAAACCATTGATGTATTGAAACTCAGTGGCA
>CAIMFE010000077.1 GCA_903840235.1 uncultured Opitutia bacterium
ATTTTAAAATTTTTAGGTTGGGTTCTTTTAATTTCATTAGGGTTAATTTTTATAATCCTCGGAGTTTACCTATTTTCCGACCCACCGCAGAAGATTGCTATCGAGCAGCGGGCTATCGATGTCGTTGATAAAGTAAGAGAAAATCAAACTACGCCCGATAGTGTAATTCGGGTTTTAGATCAGGTTGTAGACCAAACGATTGTGATCACCGGTGACGTGGTGCCAGCGCCCGAGCCTGATGCGCATGCTTTCGCTCCCTATGGCGAGCCCGCAGATAAATCAGGCCTTAAGCATTTAGTGAATCAGGGGTATTCGGTGGGCTACGACGATACCGTGCCCACCGCACGTTGGTCTTCTTACCGCGTTTTTCCTTATCAAGATGTTCACCTGCCGCGACCTTCCTCATTTTATGTCGATACGAGAACCTCAGCTAAAGTATCTACCGATGAATATGTACGCTCGGGTTATGATCGTGGTCACCTCACTCCCAATTATGCGATCTCGGTTTGCTACGGTGCCGAAGCGCAAAAAGAAACTTTCTTCCTCTCTAATATTGTACCGCAATTACACGCGTTGAATGCCGGACTGTGGAAAGACATCGAACAGCGCATCGTAAAACGCTACGTGCAGCGCTATGGCGAGGTTTGGGTTCAGGTTGGTCCCGTTTACAGTGCTCAGCCAAGAATGATAGGTCGAATTCCGGTGCCCGACGAATTCTGGATGGTGATTTCCGAATATGAACACAAAAAAAAGGGCATCCGCGCCATCGCCTATCTAGTTCCACATGAAGAGAAGTGGAGAGATCCTGAATTGACCCGTTATGTCGTGAGTATTCGACGCATCGAAACCTTAACGGGATTAAATTTCTTTCCTAAACTTCCCCAGGCTGCGCAGGAAAAATTAGAAACCGCCGTCGCTCCGCGCGCTTGGTAAACTTACTTTATTTTTTGTAAGTCACGGGCTGTAATCAGGCACACGCAATCCAGTCCATCTTGCGTGGCCAACCAAACCATCGGCAATTTAGGCCAGTTCTTGTGGATGGCTTTGCGAAGGCCGCCTACTTCAATCAATAAAACACCCGTCGGATTTAATTTCTTCCCCGCTTGTTTGAGTAACTTACGAATCACGCCGAGTCCGTCTTTTTCCGAGACTAAAGACATCTTAGGTTCCTTTTTAAATTCTTCGGGAAGTTTTTTATAAACCGACTCTGGTTCGTAAGGTGGATTACTAATAATCAAATCATAATTTTTACCCGACATCAGTGCGGTCATGGTGTCGGTCTTAAATAGCTTCACGCGTTTTTCTAAGCGGTGTTTCTTAACATTAATTTTTGCAACCTCGAGGGCTTCGCCCGAAAGATCCGTCGCATCTACCTCAGCACTCGGAAAATATTTGGCTAGTAAGATGGCAAGACAGCCCGACCCTGTACAGATATCGGCAACGCGCTTAATGGTTTTAACAGGCGGGAGCCATTGTGGAATGATTTCGGGAATCAGTTCCACAAAGTAAGACCGTGGAATAATCACGCGTTCATCTACCGTAAATTTTAATCCACCCAGCCAAGCTTCTCCAATGAGATAAGCTGTGGGTATCCGTTCCAAAATACGTCGATCGAGTAATTCGACAAAACGACTTCGCTCTTTTTCCGTTAGCTCGCGCTTAAAGCATTGAGGTAGTTTTTCCCAAGCTAGGCCCGTGGCGGCTGACATAAGGGTCAGCGACTCTTCTTGTTCATTGAGAAAGCCTTGGCCGTGGGCGACCCCCTTGGCGTGCAATAAGCGATTGGCAAAATCTAGATAGTCGCCACCCGTCCGCAGTTTTTTGGTTTCAGTGCTGCGGAGACGTGAGCGAGAGCTCATGGCGATCTTTTCTTTAGGCCTCAACTCAGCGGCGACGCTGACCAGAGTTCCTTAGGAGTGCGTTCAAAGAAATCTTCCAGATACTTGGTGGTCGCACCGCCTTGGCGGAACACGGGATCTTTCATGATCGAACGACAAACGGGAATAGTGGTATGGATACCGCGGATAATGTATTCACCTAATGCGCGGTGCATACGGTCGAGGGCTTTCTGACGGTTGGCGCCGACCGAGATAAGTTTAGCCACCATGGAATCGTAAGTTGGAGGAATCGTATAACCCGAGTAGCAGTGGGAGTCTACGCGCACGCCGTGACCGCCTGGAGTGTAATAAAGTCCGATTGTACCG
>CAIMFE010000078.1 GCA_903840235.1 uncultured Opitutia bacterium
ACTGCGGGTAAATTCATGGTGGTCGCGACAGGATTCGAACCTGTGACTTCTACAATGTGAATGTAGCGCTCTAACCAGCTGAGCTACGCGACCCCATTTATATAGTATAATCTATTTCAAATATAAGGCGAATCGGTCCGATTCTTTGCTGAGACTTGCCTTAAATCTTAAATGTTTTAGTCTATAAGATATGTCAGTCGCCACCACACCCACCATTCGCCAAGCCGATGAGCGATTGATTCGGCTGACTCCGTCAGCGGGCGTGAAGGTAAAAGCTCTTGCTGAACGCGAGGCCCAAGGTCGTTTTCTCCGTGCAGCTATTTCGGGCGGTGGTTGTAATGGTCTTTCCTATAAACTCCGATTTGTTGGTGAATCTAAAGACGGCGATATTCTAGTTAATTCAGCCGGTGTAGATGTTTTGGTAGATCCGAAGTCCGCCCTCTATCTTCGCGGAACCGTTCTGGATTACTCTGACAAAATGATTGGCGGTGGCTTTAAGTTCTCAAACCCCAACGCTAAAGCCAGTTGTTCGTGTGGGGAGAGTTTCTCTCTTTAACTTTAACTAACGCAGAGGCGTTAGTTAAAGAGGGGACAAGGTGACAAGTGGGTACGGTGACAAGGGGAGATGCGTGGACGCGACGCAGTCGCGCCCCTACCTATTCTTGCCAACGTACCCACTTGTCCCCTAGTTATTACCCGTGTTCACTTTACTAAAAACGGATACGGCAACGGCTGCGCGCCTGGGTGTACTTAAAACTCCTCATGGTGAAGTGCGCACACCTGTCTTTATGCCTGTCGGCACACAGGCGACGGTTAAAGGTCTCACTCCTCAAATGGTTGCCGATACGGGTGCGCAAATTTTATTAAGTAATACGTATCACTTAAATCTCCGACCCGGACGTGAGATCGTTCGTCAAGCGGGCGGACTTCACAAATTCATGCATTGGGATAAACCGATCCTCACCGACAGCGGAGGCTTTCAGGTTTTCTCATTAGCTAAGTTCCGTCAGGTTACCGATGAGGGTATTCATTTTAAATCCCACCTCGATGGCTCACCGCTGTTCTTGGACGTCAAAGATTGTTTAGCGATTCAAGACGCGCTCGGATCCGACATCGCCATGGTCTTGGATGAATGTCCACCTTGGCCCTGCGAACGTGCCGCCTGCGAAGTCGCCGTAACCCGCACCATCCGTTGGGCCAAAGAGATGTTACAAATTGCGAAAGACACAGGATTCCTCGCTTCAGGCCGCCACTTATTCTGTATCAATCAAGGATCCGTCTTTGAAGATTTACGTGTGCGTTGTGCCGAAGAATTAGCCGGACTCGACTTTCCTGGTTTTGCGATTGGTGGCGTGAGTGTCGGTGAACCCGAAGAAGAAATGCTCCGTCAGGTCAGCATCGCCGCACCCTTATTACCCAAGAACAAACCTCGCTACGTCATGGGCGTCGGCACGCCTCCGCAATTATTACGCATGGTGGCGCTCGGTGCAGATATGTTTGATTGCACCATGCCTACTCGCATTGGTCGTC
>CAIMFE010000079.1 GCA_903840235.1 uncultured Opitutia bacterium
GCCATCGACCAATAAACTACCGGCGAGGATTGAGGCTTCGAGGAGGCGTGATTGGAATCCTTGATCTAAAATCGCAGCGTTTGCTTCAGTCGCACGAATCCACAGAGGTGCTTGCACTTTTGCTTCGCTGAGAAGTCGAACGATTTCACGATGCGTTCCGATGGCATGAAGTCCGTTCGAAGGTCTGCTCGCACAAACAATGAGTTCTCCTTTCGGAATTTTTGAAAGAAGGGGAGCCAATGATTGCGTTGATTCGATGTCCAAATCAGCAGCAAGAATCGCCCGGTTTTTATTACAGATTTCTGAGTCCGATTTTAATTCAGAACTCTGATTAGCTTTGTAGCTTCTAACGATTACTAGTTTTGAGCCTTCGCCTCTGAATACTTCTGAGTCGAGTGACAGAGCAGTTTCGACAAATACAGCGGGCACGGCTTGTCCGAGTGCTTTGCGCAAAGATTGAAGGGCGGGAATCTGTTCTGAAGAAGTGAGTTGAACGAGTAGACCTTCAACGCGAGCTTCGCGCTGTTGATTATGCGCATCGAGCACTTCTTTAACGGCTGTCTGCCAGTTGTTAAGTCCAGCGATGCTACGCACAATCACGCGAGGGAGTTCAGTGGCGCCAGCGTGACATTTTTCTGAAAGTGAAATGGTATCCGTAATTCTTCGCGCATAACTGAAAGGGTCAGCGGGGTCGTCTTTGAGCTTAATCGAAGTAGCTTTGCCGTTTTGAATGAGTTTATCGGAGCGTGCGACGAGTTCGCGACAGACCGGAATTTCATACCAAGGATCTTCGGTGAGTGAAACGCGAATGGTATCACCTAATCCATCCGCCAGCAGAGATCCCATTCCAATTGCAGACTTAATGCGGGCGTCTTCACCTTCACCTGCTTCGGTGACACCTAAGTGAAGTGGGTAATCCATTTTGAGTTCAGACATCCGTGCGGCGGCCAAGCGATACGCCTCAATCATCACCTTAGGATTCGAGGCCTTCATGGAGAGGATCATGTCCTTGAATCCATGTGATTCTGCGATGCGTACGAATTCGAGGGCTGCTTCCACCATGCCGTGTGGAGTATCGCCGAATCGATTCATAATACGGTCGGAAAGTGAACCGTGATTCGTGCCAATACGTAAGGAGCGTCCGAGAGTTTTAGCGCGAAGGACTAAAGGTGAGAAAGCTTCGTGGAGACGTTCGAGCTCTTCGGCATAAGCAGCGTCGGTGTATTCGAGAACCGCAAATTTTTTCTTATCCGCGTAGTTGCCAGGATTGACCCGAACTTTTTCCACGTGCTCAACTGCTTCCATCGCCGCCACAGGCAAGAAGTGAATGTCCGCAACGAGCGGTTGGGAAAAACCCGCAGCACGAAATTGTTGATGAATCGATTTCAGAGCGACCGCCGCGGCTTTATTGGGAGCGGTGATGCGGATGATTTCGCAACCGGCTTCGGCGAGCTTGATACATTGAGCGAGGGTAGCGGCGACGTCTTCGGTGTCGGACGTCGTCATTGATTGCAGTCGAATTGGATTCGATCCACCGACGCCGACATTGCCTACTTGGACGACGCGGGTGAGGCGTCGCACGGTTTGATGTCGGGAATGACAGTAGGCCAAAGGCATTGACTAACCACTAGACCTTTCCGGTGGAGCGTCAACGCCTTGAACAAAATTTACTTAGGCTCAGAGAAGCTAACGGGGCGTAAAACGTGGCGATTAATGATTTGTTGCTTTAACTGCATTTCATTATCGCCCGAACAGCGGCGGACATCGTTAAGCATGATGTAGCCCATTAAACTAAAGAGCATGGCCATACAGGCAAACTGCACGATGGTGACGGCCTTACTATTCAGGCCACCTTTGATAAAGCGATTGAGTGTCGCGATGAGCATGTGGCCGCCATCGAGCACGGGAATGGGCATCAGATTTAAAATCGCTAAATTGATATTAATTAAAACCGTGAACCAAAGCACGCGACGTAAGTCATCCGAAATATGGTAGTAAGTTTTGCTGATCGAAATCACTGAGGCGAGTTGATTGACTTTGATATCGGAGCTACGATCGAAGAGTCGACCGAGTGTCGTGAAGGTCTGTTGAATGATACGCGTACAGGTCTCAAAAGGATTATAATAAGCAACTTCTGGGACCGATAAGAATTGCGCACCAATGAGGGCACGATCGAGAGGTTTGCCTTGCTTGATTTCTGCGTTCTTTAAAATGACTGAACCATTTTCACCATTGGCACGTTTCCAATAGAAGGTGAGGTTTTGTGGACCTTGATTAGTCGCGTTATTTAAGTCTTCGAGTGAGCGCAAGATGGTCAGTTCTTTGCCGTCGATTTTATCAAAAATCGTTCCAGCTTTTAGGGAATCGGCGCGCTCATTGTCTTCAGGAAATACGCTGAGAACCATGAGTTGGTTGCGCGGGTTTTTCTCGTCACTAGAAAGCAGATTTGCAGTAACAGGTACAAGGATGATTGAGCTTTGTTTATTATTTTCTCCGTAGGTGATGACAGCGACGGGATTAGTCATCGTTTTCATTTGCGGAGTTAATTTCACGATGCGTTTAGCGCCTTTATTTTCTCCGAGGGTGGATTCCACTTCGATAATACGTTCGTTCGCTCCACCTTTGCGCAGAATTTCTTGAAACTCAGAGGTGTTGTTGATCGGTTGACCATCGACTTTCAGAATTTTGTCACCGGCCACAATTCCTGCGATGGCCGCAGGTGAACCAGGCATGGGTTTATCAATGACCACATTACTCTTGGGCATAATACCAGCGACGCGAATGCGGTCACCACTACGTGAATTGAGTTCAATGCGGGCAGGGATCAGCGTGATAACTTTTTGTTCGTCACCGCGTTGAATGGTTAAACGACAGGTGGGTTCGCCTTGGGAATTTTTTCCATTCCCAAGTAGGATTGCTTCGCTGATTTGAGCGAAGGTTTTTACCGGTTGATCATCAACGGCTAAGATTTTGTCTCCTGACTTTAAACCCGCCGCGAAAGCGGGGCCTGGAGTGGTTTGACCTAATCCCAATTCCGCGAGTGAATGGGAATTGGTAACAATTTGTTCTTGGACATAGCCGACGGTCGTATTGTTGCTGCCTTCGGGAACAGGAACGCCGGTGAAGAATAAAATACACGCTAAGCCAAAGGCGAAGATAACGTTGAAGACTGCACCCATCACGGCGACGATCATCTTGTCGGCGTAAGAAATCTCGGGAAGTTTTTCTGCTTTCTCATCAGTTTCGCCTTCAATCGCTGAACTGTCGCCCATTTGTGGGAGGGCGACGTAACCACCGAGAGGAATCCAGGAGACGCGGTAATCCACGCCGTCTTTTCCGGTCCATCCAAAAATCTTTGGACCA
>CAIMFE010000080.1 GCA_903840235.1 uncultured Opitutia bacterium
AAATCAACTTTACTCTGTCTGGTGGCGGCTTTTTTGACTCCTGGAGATGAGTCCGGACTCCCTTGGCTTAAGGAAATTTACGCAGAAGCAATACGTCGCGAGTACCGCTTTTTTAGTTACGGTGATGCGATGTTGATTCTGTGAACTTTACTTTTTGAGCGAGTCACGAATCTCCGTCAGTAGCTTAACTTCAGCACTAGGTCCGGCTGCCACCACGGGATCCTTTAATTTATTAATCTGACGGATGAGTAAGAAGATAGTGAACGACACGATGATGAAACTCACGACCGTATTGGCAAAGGCACCGTATTTAATAATCACAGCGCCTGCTGTTTCTGCGTCTGCCATGGTGGCGTAAGGACCGGCCGCTTTGGTGCCTTGTTTGATGACGAAGTAGAGGTGGGAGAAATCTACATTTCCGAGAAGTACACCGAGAGGTGGCATAATAACGTCTTCCACGAGTGATTTAACAATAGCACCGAAGGATGCTCCTAAAATCACACCGACCGCGAGATCGGCTACGTTACCACGCAGAGCAAATTTCTTAAATTCTTCTTTGAGGGACATAGTTTTGGGTGATTATTTTTTTTCAGGAGCAGGTGTATTTACTTTAATCACGAGAACCTCAATTTGTTTATTCAGGTCCTTGATGACTTCATTTTGTTTTTCGATACGACTGTTCACTTCCTTCACTTGTTCGATAGATTTTTTGCCAAACTCTTCAGAGGCTTGTAAGGCTTTGGCTGTTTCGGCATTCTGTGCTTCGAGCTGGACGACTTTATCGTTGGTCTCTTTAAGCGTTTTTTCAGTTTTAGCTAAGGTATCACCTAACTCATTATTCTGATTAACAACGGCCTCATTGATTTTAAGAGCCTGCGCTAATTTTTCATTCAGTCTTTTGATATCGGCGTCTTTTGCATCAATCGCTACACGGTTTTCAGCCAACTTAGTTTCTTGATCTTGATTGAGTGTTTTGAGGTTGGCGACCTGAACATCTAAAACGTCAATGCGCGACTTTTGGGCTTCAATGGTTTCCTTCCACTGTAAACCTTTCCATAAAATTACCACCGCGAGTGCGATGAAGAGCACAACGACGATGGAAATAATAACTCCTTGAGGGTTGGATGCACGCGGCGGGGTGGGGGCTGGATTTTGTTCGTCGATCATGGGTGTAAAAAGTTAGATTTCCCAATCACCACTGGCTTCGGATTGGGCGAGTTGTGCTACTGTGAAACCATTCATTGATTTTTCAAACCGTTTCGAAAGCTCCCGCCAAAGATTGGCTACTTGTGGCCCGGAATTACCTTTTAGGGTGATTTTTGTCGAAATTAAATCGGGTTCTACCACTTCGAGCACCTGTTTAATCGAAATATCTTCAGCGTTTCGGGCCAGACGATAGCCACCCGTTTTGCCGCGTCGTGAATCCACTAAGCCGCCTTCGCGTAATTCATTTAATAATTGAACCAGATAATTCTGCGGAATGGCTTCGAGTTTCGCCAGTTCCTCAATGCGTGTGACTGTGTTGCCTTTGTTGCGACGAGCTAATTGAGCCAGCACGCGCAACGAGTATTCAAGTTTGAGTGAGGCTTTCATGAAGATTTTTCCGTGGTGGTTTCGGGCTTAACTGGTTCGGCTGGAGGATTTTGTCCGACCAATATAAATGTCCGATCCGGAATTTCGTTTGAGAGAATGGGCGCTTTAGGTCGAGCAAACCACGATGTCCCTAAGAAACACATGCCCGTGTTATGGACGACTTGAATGGCGCGATCATCCCAGAGCTCAATCATATCAAAATCTTTTTTGTCGGTTACTTCTAGGTCGGGCAGTCCGTTTTCCGCTAACCATTTTTTGGTGGCGGCCAGACCTTCTTCATTACCAGCACGGGCAGTTAAAATTTTGATTCGAACTCCCTTGGCGAGCCAGGCCTGCACTCTGCGCATCATCAGTGGCACGGGTGGTCCGATGTGCGACATGCTTAGCCAGCGACCCGCCTCGGCGAGGGTTCCGTCTAAATCCACGCCTACCCAGGGGGTATTTGGATCTGGTCTGGTTTCTGGTACGCGTTCTTCGGGCACCGGTTCGTCGGGTGCCTTAGATAAATCGATTTCTTCAGAAGGCTTGGGCTGGAGGCCTAGAAATTTGCGCAACCATTCAAACATGACTCATGTTAGTCACAATTACGGCCAAAGGGCAAGGGGAACAAGTTAAGGGGCGTGCTGGCACGTGTCCCCTTAATTAAAACCAAGTGCTCGGGGCGGGAGTCGAACCCGCATACCTTTCGGCGCCAGAACCTAAATCTGGTGTGTCTGCCATTCCACCACCCGAG
>CAIMFE010000081.1 GCA_903840235.1 uncultured Opitutia bacterium
GATAATCGCAATAATACCGCCAGCGCCCAAGCGAAAGACACCCTCGCCGCCTTACAAGCAAAACAAGCCTCACTTGAAGCCCGTATTGACGCTAAGACTGCTGAAGAATTAGCCGCAAAGATTGAACAAAACAAAGCTGATGTCGTTAAGGCGCTATCCGAATCTGACGCCGTCGTGGCCAAAGCCGTTGCAAATTTAGAAAAAGCTAAAGCCGATCGTGAAGCCGCCACCGGTGGTAAACCTATCAACGAACGCGTTGTTGCAATCGAGGCTGAATTAACCGCCCAACAGGAAGCTAATAAAAAAGCTAACCAACAAACCGCGGAAACCCTTCGTATCTTGTCTGAAAGAAATGAACGCCTTATTGCCCTCAACGGCGGTACTGATGTTTTAACTAAGGCCGAAGCTGCTAAACAGCTCGAAGAAATTCAAAAGGCCCTCGAAGAACAAAAAGCTACTGCCGCAAGTGCGGTTGCGGAAATGAATAAGCAATTAGCCGAAGCCAATACAAAGGTTGCCGCCGCTAATGCTGAATCCCAAAAGAGAATCTACGCTGAATTCAACACCCGCTATGCTCTCGTTGAAAATCGCTTCCGTAATAAACAAATCACTGAAGCCGAGTTCAAAGCCAAGATCGCCGAGCTCCGTAAAGAGTTAGGCCAATAATACGTACAATTATTGAGCACAAAAAGCCCAGTTAATCACTGGGCTTTTTTATTGGAACTACCACAAAGGTCGCCAACCTTGTCCTATGTCTGCCGAATTAAGCCGCACTCCGCTCTATGATTTACACGTAGAACTTGGAGCGCGCATGGTTCCTTTTGCGGGCTGGGAAATGCCAGTTCAGTATTCGGGTATCATTGAAGAGCATTTAGCAGTGCGACACAAAGCAGGGTTGTTCGACGTGTCACACATGGGCGAAGCACGCATTCGCGGTAAAGATGCAGCGGCTTTTTTAGATGCAATCATGACGAATGAGTTTTCGTCCCTGCAACCTAATCACGCGCGTTACACAATCATGTGCTATCCCGATGGCGGATGCGTGGACGATTTAATTATTTATCGAATATCCAAAGATGAATTCTTAATTTGCCTCAACGCTTCCAACGCCGCCAAGGATATCGCCTGGATGAACTCCCAAGTCGGAAACTGGGACGTAAAAATTATCGATGAGTGCACACACTGGGCCCAACTCGCGTTGCAGGGACCGTTTGCCGAAAAAATTCTTTCGTGTTTAACTCATTTAAAATTAGACACCTTAAAGCGTTTTGGTTTTTTGATCGGCGACGTGGCCGGAGCTAAAGACTGTATCGTGGCTCGCACAGGCTACACGGGCTCGCCGGGGTTCGAAATCTATGTCCCCGCCGCACAAGGTTCGGCAGTCGCACGAGCTATTTTAGCAAAAGGTAAGCCCGACGGACTTTTACCTATCGGCCTCGGCGCACGAGATTCTTTAAGACTCGAAGCCGGTTATCCCTTATATGGGCATGAATTATCCGAAAAGATTTCGCCCATTCAGGCCGGACTTTCATGGACCGTTAAATTTACAAAATCTCAATTCATCGGACGCGATTCCTTATTACGCCAAACCGAAAAGGGTGTAGCTTCAAAAGTAATAATGTATTCGTTGAATGATCGACGGATTGCACGTCCCGGTGCTACGGTATTTTCTGGCGACCAAGCGGTAGGTGAAATTCTTTCCGGTACCCTCTCCCCAGTCCTTAATAAACCTATCGGTACTGCTTTAGTTGGCAGTGGTAGTAAGACTGATACTTTGACCGTGGATATTCGCGGCACACGTTTACCTTTGCAAATTACTCAAACCCCATTCTTTAAATAAATAATCTTTTACGCTCATGAGCAACGTCCCATCTAATTTACACTACACCAAGGACCACGAGTGGGTTAAAGTAGAGGCTGATGGCACGGTCACCGTGGGCATTACCGATTACGCCCAAGCCGCGCTGGGTGACGTTACTTTTATTGATCTACCCAAAGTCGGTAAACAACTCGAAGCGGCCGATGTCTTCGGAACGGTCGAATCCGTGAAGGCCGCCTCCGATCTTTACAGCCCAGTCAGCGGCGAAGTCATTGCCATCAATAGCAGTCTCAATGATACGCCCGATTTAGTGAATCGCGAGCCATACGAAAAAGCCTGGATGATTAAGATAAAACTTAAGAGCCCAGCGGAGTTAGATAAACTTCTCGATAGTTCAAGCTACCAATCGCTACTTTAATTTTAGGCGAGCCCGACCCACTCTTGCTCTTTGGGTTAATCTTTGTTCACTAAGCCGACTGATGTCTTTTGCGGAAGTCCATGCCACCTTTTCTTGGGATGAAGTTTTGTCTTCTATCCAAAAACGCACCTCGGCTGATGTTTTAAAGTCTCTGGCCCGAGCGGAAAATGGACTTTGTGATTTAGAAGATTTTAAAAATTTCGTCTCTCCCGCCGCCGAACCCTACCTCGAACAATTAGCACGCCTCAGCCATGAGCGGACGGTACAACGTTTCGGTCGGACGATACAAATGTTTGCGCCAGTCTATTTATCTAACGAATGCCAAAATATTTGTACCTATTGCGGATTCTCAGCTGGAAATAAAGTTGCCCGACGCACGCTCACTCCAGGTGAAATTTTAAAAGAAGGCGGTGCACTCAAGAAACTAGGCTTCAATCACATCCTTATTTTAACCGGTGAATCTACACACGTCGGCGTGCCTTATTTCGTCTCAGCCCTCGATTGTCTGCGTCCGCATTTTTCTTCTCTCTCAATGGAAGTGCAGCCTCTCGAAGTAGAAGACTATCAAAAACTCCGGGCGCACGGATTAAATTCAGTTTTTGTTTATCAAGAAACCTACCACCGCGAAACTTATAATATCCACCACCCTAAAGGTAGAAAGTCTGATTTTCTTTATCGACTCGATGCACCCGATAGAATCGGTGAGGCAGGTATCAATAAAATTGGGCTCGGTGCGCTATTTGGCTTAGAGGACTGGCGGGCAGAATGTTTTTTCACGGCACTGCATTTACAGTGGCTCGAACGTAAACATTGGAAGAGTCGCTTCAGCATTTCCTTCCCGCGCCTCCGTCCACACGAAGGAGACTTACAACCGAAGGTCGAAATGAGTGATCGCCAGCTCGTCCAAGCCATCTGTGCATTTCGACTTTTTAACGGCGAATTAGAATTAACTTTAAGTACGCGTGAAAGTAAGGCCTTCCGTGATCACGCTTTCAAATTAGGCATCACCTCGATGAGCGCAGGCTCTCGCACTAACCCCGGAGGCTATGCAGAAGGCAAAGAGGCCTCCCTGGAGCAATTCGCTATTGAGGATATTCGTTCGCCTGCGGAATTGGCGGAAATGCTGAAATCGAATGGCTATGAAACTGTTTGGAAAGATTGGGATATCACTTATGACCAATCTACCGCCGCCCACCCATGAGTCCGCAACGCGCCTGGATTGATTCCGCCCAAACAAAAGAGTGTGCCAATGGCATGCGTCTTAAACTTTCCGAACAAGAAAGCACTCACATCGTACGCAGCCTGCGCTATCGTCGTGGGGACGCTCTTATCCTCATCAACGGTGAAGGTCTGGTAATCGACGGAAAAATTGAGTCAGCAGATAGCACCTGTAGCATCGTTGAAGTGCTTCGTTTTCGCCAAACACCGAAACCTGTCCCTGAAATTATTGTGGCTCAAAGCATGCCCAAAGGCGGCACGATGGATGACTTAGTTCGCAATATTTGCGAAGCGGGAGCTTCAGGAATCATTCCACTCGAGTCGGCACGTTGTGAAGTAAAACTGGACGCGGATCGCGCGAGAACACGGATGCTTCGCTGGCATCAACAAGCCGTCGAAGCCTGCAAACAATCGAGTAATCCCTGGTGCACAGAGATTCATACACCACAACCGATTAAAAACTGGCTAGAAAAACTCCCAGTCCAAGAAAAAGATGAACTAAGATTACTAGGCTCACTACAAATCGGTGCGGAGCCAGTAGGAAATTTAAATCTTCAAAAAGCCAAAAAGATTACGTGGTTAATTGGACCCGAAGGTGATTTCACCGCCGAAGAAGTCGATCAAGCTATTGCGTGTGGATTTATCGGTGTAACACTTGGACCGAATGTACTGCGTGCAGAAAATGCTGCCTTAGCCTGCGTCGTGATTACCCAAGCCCTAGTTGCAATAAATAAGTCGGGCAGTTAACAGCGCTACGACGGTAATAAAATAAACTCTCAAAGTGGTAACAAGGGGGTCCGAACTTTTATATTTACTGATAAACCAATGCGAAGCACCACCGAGCAAACAGGCCGTAACAGGAATAGGATTAATATTTTCGGGTCTTAAATAAGCCAAAACAAATCCTAGAGCCGTGGTGGCCATCGGTACTAAGCGCCAGTAAATTTGGGGATCACCCGGGCGATAAATAACAGCGTAAGCGGAGGTAAATAAAAACGCTAATGGCAAAAAAGCACCCAATGCGAGAGGGCCATGGTGCCAAATAATATTGGGTAATAAAAAAATTAAAGATATCAGCACCGCTGGCCAACCCGACTCAAAAAAACCTGCAAAGGCTTTCTTTTGAAAAGTCAGCACGAGTACCCGAGCGAACCATAAAAAACTTAAATCAACCGCCCCGATTAAAAAATATGAGGGACGGGTGGCTGTATGAATAATGATACCGGGACTCAAAGCCTCCATCGCTAAAAGCGTAAACAGAGGGAAGTCGACGGCCCATAAATTCCTTGAATTTAAAACCGAAAAGAAACGGTTCATTATTTCTTGTTCGACGGAGCACGAGCGACCACGGCTTTCATACGATTAAGCATTTCTTGGAGACGTGCACGCGGACATCCAAAATTAATTCGCACGTGGTTTGATCCGCCAAAATCTAAACCATTACTTAAGCCCACTCCGCCTTTTTCAAATTCCGCATGAGCGTTTTCAAAGCCTAAGGCAGAAACATCCAGCCAAGCTAAGAAACTAGACTGTGGGCGTTGATGTAAAACTACCCCGGGCATCTGTTTTAATTCCTTTTCAATTAAATCGAGATTGCCTCGTAAATATTCAATGCACGCCACACGCCATTCTTCACCGTGATCAAACGC
>CAIMFE010000082.1 GCA_903840235.1 uncultured Opitutia bacterium
CACCGTGGAATCGCCCATTTGGCCGTCTAATTCTTGCTTGGATACCAGTGCAGCTACGGAGTCGATGACGATCACATCCACAGCGCCGGAACGAATTAATGTTTCGGCGATGTTAAGAGCGTCTTCACCGGATTCAGGCTGAGAGACTAAAAGATTATCTAAATCAACGCCGACAACTTTGGAGTAGCGTGGATCGAGGGCGTGTTCGACGTCTACGAAAACCGCGTTACCACCTTGGCGTTGGATTTCGGCGATGATGGAAAGACAGAGGGTGGTTTTACCGGAAGACTCTGGTCCGAAGATTTCGACAATACGACCGCGGGGCAGTCCGCCTACGCCGAGGGCGAGGTCGATAGCCACTGAGCCGGTTGAGACCGTTGATACTTGCATCTTGGTTGCGTCACCCATGCGCATCAGGGTGCCGTCGCCGTACTGTTTGTTGATTGCTGAGAGGGCGAGATCGAGGGTCTTGCGCTCGGAGGATTGAACGGCCGCTTTTTCTTTGGCGGTGGAGTCGGTCTTAGTAGTAGACATAGGGTTAATTAGATTGGGCTACGGTGAGACTATTTTGGCTGATGGCAAGCAAAAATGAACATTTGTTCACTATATTATTTTACCTAGGCAAATCTGGGGTTAGAACGTAAATAAAGCCTCTAACCAGCCTTTTCCCCCTGTTTTTTCCTCGGAATCGGACTTCTTCGGCCCTGGCGGAGTCGTACTTTTAACTTTGGGTGCTTCGCGATGAGTTAGGGTGAGAAGCTTCGCTTTTTCAGCTTCATATAGCGCCAGTTTGTTGAATCCCTTGGTCATGAGTTTGGCTGCAATCTGATCGCGTACCCGTTGGGCTATTTTGGCACCGCTGGGGCTATCGCAACCGAGTACGACGGCGATGACGCGGTGGTTATTATTGCGAGCGGTGGTGACGATTGAGGCGTTGGCTGCGACGGTCCACCCGGTTTTAAATCCATCGCACCCAGGATAGGAATTTAGCAGATGGTTGTGGTTCGTCAGTTGAGTGGATTTCAGTCCCGGCCGAAAATTAAATTCTTTGCACGAGCTAAAAGTAAAAGCGTCTTTCAGGGTGGTTAACTGTAAGCAGAGTTTCGCTAAGTCACGCGCGGTGGTGGTGTCATGGGGTCCCGCTCCATAGGTGAGCCCGTGTGGAGAAACGAAGCGAGTGTTTGTCATGCCTAGTTCTTTGGCTCGAGTGTTCATTCGCTCGACGAATTCTTTGACGGTCGGTGCGCGGGTGAGTGCTAGTGCAACGGCTGCATCGTTGGCTGAACGGAGCATTAAAGCATATAATAAATCTTTTACGGTAAACTCTTCGTCGGCGGCCAACCAAACTTGTGATCCGCCCGTTTGGGCTGCCTCTTTATTTATTTTAACGAGTGAATTGAGATTCAATTGCTGATTGCGGGTATCTTCCAAAATTAAAAGAAGCGTCATTAACTTGGTGACGCTCGCTGGGTGACCTAGGCGATCGGCAGTGGATTCAGATAAAACCATCCCCGTATCAGCATCCACACAGATGGTGCCATCAAAGGTAGCGCCGACTTCCGAATATTTATCTTCACCGGCCCATCCTGTATTAAAACAAAAAAACAGGAGGCTCGTGACAAGGAGTCGGTGCACGGTTTTATTGCTTGCGACTCAGGAGTTTTCGGCAAGACCAATTCTTGATAAATTGTTAATGAAAATATTTTTACTAAGACATGCCCATGCCGAGCCAGGAGAGATCGATTCGCATCGTCCGCTGTCTTCGAAAGGAAAGAAGCAAATAATGGGAATGCCTGCAAAATACTTACATAAGGTTTGGAAAGAAGTTTTAGTCGCGGAACACGGTCCATACCTGCGCGCGACCCAGACTGCCCAGTTGCTCAAAAAATCCGGTAAGCGTCTCGCCCTTAAGAAATTATCGGGAATTTTGCCTGATGATAATTATCGCCGTACTGCATTGATGTTGGCCAAAACGACCAAGCCTCGATTTTTAGTTGGTCATAATCCGCATCTCACCGGGTTGGTGGGCTTATTGTTGGGATTACGAGCGGGCGAGGAGGGGGTGCGTTTTCGCAAGGCAGGAATAATGGCCCTCGAAAGATTAACTTTGCCGACGGATGGACACCCTTACGGTCGTTGGAGATTACTCTGGTATGTCATTCCCGATTAAAAAATCACAAGGTTCTGGGCTGACTTACGCCGTTCATCGCTTTAACCATTGAGCATGTCGACGCGCCATCGCTTCATTTGGATTATTGTAGGAGCGACGCATCTTGCGCTGATGGCTGGCTTGGTGGTGAGTGATCAAGGTGTGTTCGGTAATCAACGTAAGCTGCCGGAAAATTTCGTGACCGTATCATTGGTTAATGAAATAAACCCAGAACCCGTTTCAAGGGATTCGCAGGCCACTTCAAAGTCCACCGAAAATTTATCTTCAGCGCACTCAGCTTCAGTAGAAACTAAAATTAGTTTACCTGTGGATGCTGCCGTGATGGCGGCGGTGCGCCCCCAATCATCTGTTTATACTGCTCCGGTTTTTTTAGTTAGGGAGAGCCCTCTGTATCCGGTGGAAGCATTAAGTGAAGGTCGCCAGGGTAAAGTAGTCGTAAAAGTTTTTATTTCAGCGCAAGGCAAAGTGGAATCGACGCAGATTTTAGAAAGCTCGGGTTCGCCGGTTTTAGATAAAGCTGCGGAGTTGGCTGCGAGTTCATCGCAGTTTAATCCAGCCGAACGCGATCGCCAGCCCATCAGTGCCGAGGCCACCGCTACATATCGGTTTGAATTACGTTAATTAACTTTCTGATAATTTTTATCTTCACCGAGAAGAAGATTTTTGAGGTGGGTCCAGTCTGATGCGTTGACCTGACGATCCATAATCACATCGGCAACATCTGATCCAGGATAGGACTTATCTTTTTTGCCATAATAGACCGACCAAAGAGAGCGCGCACTATCGGGGAGCATCGCGAAGCGGATATCACCAATGAGAATTCCAGATTCCTTAATACTGTAGGCATTCCAGCCCTGCGTGAAGCGTGTGAAGTCGGTAACCATCTTTTCGCCATCCGAGCCTTGGGGTGGATTGCCAGCGCTGTTGAGAGTCCAGGCCAGTCGCTTTTCACCGGGGGCGATGAGGGTGTCGGTAAAGGGCATCACTCTGACGGCGGCTACTTGCCATTGACCTTCGTGCAACCAAACGCCGCGCCACAGAATAAGATTTGAAATGGTTGGTTTAACCGCGAGTCGTTCTGGCGTAATTTTTTGTTGGGACAACCAAACGCGCAGAGATTTTTCCGCGCACGCATGCTGATAAATGCCTAGTCCAGCATAACTACAAAACCAAATTAAACCCATGGCCGCGATTTTTTTGGAGGATTTAACGAGAGCGATAATCGTTAAAACTAATAAGGGGAGAGTCGCAAAAATATCTACAATCGGTAGGCAGTCCCACGCGTAGCGTATTTCATTAAAGGGCCATAGGAGCATGGTGCCATAACTCGTACAACCATCGCAGAGCAGGTGAGTGAGTGTGCCTGCCAATGCTGGAATAATTAATTCCCGCCAATTGATTCCTGGTTTGTTAATCCATTTAAAAAACCAAGCGGTAAATCCCGCACAGACGACGGCCCAGATGGGCATGAAAGAAAAACTATGAGTGAAGTGTCGATGCCAGCGAAAAGAAGCTAAGGGATCGTCGACGCTGCGGATGAACACATCAATGTCGGGAATCTCCGCGGCCAGAAATGCGGCGACGGCAGCCGCAGGCAAAGACCCGCCCTTGCGGGCAACGACGACGCCAGCAGAAAGTCCCAGGACTGCGTGGGTGAGGTTGTCCATGACATCATCTAAATTACATCGTGAGTAAAAGCGAAGCGACACTTTTAAAAATATGCGAAAACTTGACCCCATAGTGTGGGTAAATAGAGTCGACGTCTCTTACCCCATGCGATTCGGCATTAATACATTCTTATACACTTCTCCTTTTACCGATAAAGAAGTGAAACTCTTTAAACGTTTCAAAAAATGGGGTTTTGATACCGTTGAAATCGCGATTGAAAGTCCTGACCACATTAATCCCGCATTCATCAAGAACGCCGCGGAGAAAGCCGGAATCCACATCGGAGCGGTTTGTGCAGCGATGGGTCCTGGTCGAGATTTTCGGGGCAGCGTCAAAAACCAAAAAACTGCGATGGTTTATTTGATGGCTCTTATTGATCAGGCGGTAGCTTTAAATTCCCCGAGAGTCATTGGACCGATTTACTCCGTGGTTGGGCTGACGGGTGCGCATGATGAAAAAACCAAAGCACACCATTTTAAGTTAGTCGTTCAAAATTTGAAAAAGTTAGCTCGTTACGCGGAACAACGAAAAATTGAATTATGCATCGAGCCACTCAATCGCTTTGAAACCGATTTTCTGAATACTGTAGACCAAGGATTAAAATTAATTAAGGCCGTCGGATCCAAATATGTAAAATTACACCTCGATACTTTCCATATGAATATTGAGGAGAAAAATCAGGCTGCCGCTATTCTTAAAGTGGGTAAGCATTTAGGACACTTTCATGCCTGCGGTACCGATCGCGGCATTCCCGGGGAAGACTCTTTAGATTGGAAGCCCATCGTTGCCGCTCTCAAAAAAGTAGGCTATCGTGGCGATGTGGTTATCGAATCCTTTACGCCTGATGTTAAAGTGATTGCTCGCGCTGCCGCTATTTGGCGAACCATCGTCGCCAGAAAAGACGATATCCCTGTTAAGGGCCTGAAAAATCTTCACCGATTTTTTGGTCGAACAAAATAGTTTTGTGCGGCGATTTCTCTTCATTGTTTTCGTTGCACTCACTTCGGTGGGGTGGGCGGCGGACAAGAGAAATGTTTTAATGATCGCAGGGCTACCGAGCCACGGTCCTGGCGAACATGAACATAATGCAGGCATCCAACTCCTTGCCGCCGGTTTAAAACAAGCGGTACCCGATTTAGTTAATGTTAGTTTTTCGCTTAACGGGGAATGGCCATCCGATGAACAAATCGCTGCGGCAGATACGATTGTGATTTATTCTGACGGAGGTGGAAAACATCCTGCGCTTCCACATCTCGCTCAACTCGCCACCAAGATGTCAGCCGGTTGTGGATTTGTTTGTCTTCATTATGCGGTCGAACCCGCTTATGCCCGAGCTGGCTGGCTGAGTGTTGATGGCAAGCCAGTGAGCCCGCCGCCCGCCGCACGGTCATCTGTAGGTAAGGGAGCCAAAGAATTCAAAGAGTGGCTCGGTGGTTATTTCGAAGCTTATTATTCTGTTAATCCACATTGGACGGCAGATTTTAAATCATTACCCGATCACCCCATCAGTCGCGGAGTGAAAGCGTTTAGTTCCAGAGATGAGTGGTATTTTCATATCCGCTTTAAAGATAAGATGGAGGACGTAACGCCCATTCTTATCTCCAACGTCCCCACCGAAATTATTAGTTCTCAGGATGGACCCTATGTCGGCAATCCTGATGTTCGCAGAGAGGTGTTAGAAGAGAAGAGGCCCCAGATTGTTGCGTGGGCGGTGAATAGAAATGATGGCGGCAGAGGTTTCGGCTTTTGTGGCGGACATTATCATTCTGGTTGGGCCAACGATAATCAGCGCATGTTAGTTCTTAATGCGATTCTCTGGACAGCAAAGGCCGAGGTTCCGACTGGTGGCGTAATCACCAAATTTTCGGAGGACGCACTCAGGGCGAACCAAGACACGAAGCCAGCTCGTAAATAATCTTTTTAGAAAATGACGATGGTCGTTTGACCTATGCACCGGGCTGGCAATTCTATGTCTATGTCTAAGCACATTGCAATTATCGGCGGAACGTCGGGTATCGGTCGTGCCACCATCGAACGACTTAAATCTCAAGGATACACTTTGCATGTCGCGTGTCGTTCGCCGGAGAAGTTGGCCGATCTGGGTATTTCGTCGCAGGCCTTCGACGCTGCTTCGCCTGGTTCGTTAGTATGGCCTGAAAAACTCGATGGCTTAGTTTATTTTCCAGGTACCATTCAGTTAAAACCTTTTCACCGTTTAACCGCGGAAGATTTTCAAAAAGATTTCCAAGTAAATTTATTAGGAGCTGTTGCTGCTTTGCAGTCAGCACTCCCCGCGCTTAAGGCCTCTGGCAATGCCTCGGTTGTTTTATTTTCAACGGTGGCTGTCGCTCAAGGTATGCCGATGCATGCGAGCATTGCTTCCGCTAAAGGTGCGGTAGAAGGATTGACCCGAAGTTTAGCTGCGGAATGGGCGCCGGTGATTAGAGTGAATGCGATTGCTCCATCGCTTACCGATACCCCCTTAGCCTCTGCATTACTTAATTCGGATTTAAAGAAAGAAGCTTCGGCGAAACGTCACCCCTTACAACGCATTGGTTCATCGAATGAGTTCTCAGAAATTGTAGAATTTTTACTTTCGGATGCCGCGCGTTTTATGAGTGGGCAAATTATCCACGTCGACGGCGGTTTATCGTCCGTAAAACTTTTCTAAAAAATAAGCCCAGAATGCTGGAGCACTCTGGGCTTAAGTGAAGTTAAACTAAAACTAGATTAAAATCGAAGTGGGTGCTTCGAGGATTTGTTTTAGGGCTTGGAGGAATTGTGCGCCATTGGCGCCGTCGACCACGCGGTGATCTCCGGATAGACCAATAATCATGCGCTGACCCATGACGATGCGATCGGAAGCATCCACGACGGGTTTCTTGATAGTAGCGCCGACCGATAAAATGGCGGCGTTCGGCGTATTGATGATACCAAAGAATCCGGTTACTCCGTACATCCCGAGATTAGTTACGGTGAAGGTGGAGCCAGACATTTCAGCAGGCGAAAGTTTCTTCGAACGCGCTTTGCTGATGAGTGCTTTCGCGTCGAGCGCGATTTCCTTAAGTGACTTCGAGTGAGCATCGCGAATGACAGGAGTCACTAAGCCGTCTTCGAGAGCGACACCAAAAGCTAAGTGAACTGCAGAGTGTTGACGAATGCTGGTGCCAGCCCAGGAGGCGTTGACCGCAGGAATTTTACGTAATGATTCGGCTGATGCCTTTAAGATGAAATCATTCACTGAAAGTTTCAGGGCGGATTCTCCACCGGCTTCGGCGAGACGTTTATTTAAAGTTTCGCGCATCGCTAAGAGCGGAGCGGCGTCCACTTCAACTTCGAGGTAGAAGTGAGGAACGGTATTTTTAGATTCTACTAAGCGACGAGCAATCGTCGCGCGCATTCCGCTGACAGGTTGATCAGTATCGGCTTGAATTCCTTTACCATCGGCAGGAGGAGTTACGGCAACATTAACTGGGCCGGCGGGTGCTGCGGGAGCAGCGGGTGCCGAGCCTGCGGCGACCACATCACGAGCGACGATGCGACCTCCTGGACCAGTTCCAGAAAGTGAAGCTGCATTAATCGCTGCTTTTTCTGCCATACGTTTGGCGTACGGAGAGATTTTGGTGCGACTGCCATCGGTTTGAGCGGGGGCAGGAGAGTTAGAAGATTTTGGCGCTTCAGGAATGCAAGGAATGCCAGTGGACTCAGGGATTGCCGGAGCTGATTTTGCAGGCGCAGCTTTTGCTTTTGGATCGGGTGCCTTTTCATCTTTTTTACCAATCGCACAAATAGGATCGCCGACCGGAAGTTGAGCTCCGGCGGATGCATAAATTTTTAAGATGGTTCCGGGAACGGTGCAGGAAAGTTCCATGGTGGCTTTATCGGTTTCGATTTCCGCGAGGATATCTCCGAAGGCG